>JAFEBB010000067.1 GCA_018266075.1 Deltaproteobacteria bacterium
GGGGATAGGACGGACAAGTGCCTTTCGGACGTCCGAGAAGGTTGATCATGTTGAATCCCGCCTTCGGCGCCCTGCCTTTCTCTACCGCTCGACGGTAGGGTGGCGAGAGATCGAGAGCCGGGCTTCTAGACGGACCTCGCGATGCTTCGTGGTCGTGCGCTGGTGTCCGCGCGACGGAGGTGACCCGGTGGGCGACCGATCAACCTACGCCCAAGTGCTCCACGACGGCTTCGAGAAGCACGTCCTGCCCATGCTCGCGCCCCTCGGCTTCGAGCGTGCGGAGCTCGCTCCTGATGCGCGCGCGGTCGGCTGGACCGTGCGCATCGCGCGCTGCAGCCTCCCCTCAGGTCAGCGCGTCGAGCTCGAGCTCAGCAAGCCACCGGGCTCGCCGGACCTGCGTCTCATCGTCAACGGCGGGGGCGTAGAGCTGAAGTCGTCGCAGGCCGACCCCGCTGTGCCGCGCGCGCTGAGCCTGGCCTCGGCGCTGAACCAGTTCCGCGGCCTGGGCGAGAGCCGCGAGGGCGAGCAGCACCTGTCCTCACGCATGGACACCGTCCTGCGCTTCCTCGCTGCGGAGCTCGCCAACACCGCCGATCAGCTCGCGGCGATCGCGCCGGAGCTCGGCCCGCGCATTGCCGAGGCTCGACAGACGAAGGCCTGGCGCGAAGCACCCGCCGTGGCGCGGGAGCTCTGGGCGAAGCGGGCGATGCGCTCCGAGGTCGAGGACCGGCCGGTTTCCGGGAAGCTCGTGTACGTCGGTGCGAGCGTTGCCATCGTCGAAGCGGAGGGAGTTCGGCATACGTTTCGCTTCGACACCTCGCGCGTCGATCGCTCGGCGTCCGTGACGCTCGCAGACTGGTTCACCACGCCGGCGAAGACCCAGCAGCCGATGCGTTTGACGATTGGAGCGCTCTCACTGCGCTTCGACCAGCGCGGGAACCTCGTCGAGGGATGATGGCCTGCTCAGCTGGGACGCTTCGGCCGCGTCGGCATGGCCACGGCCTGCCGCGCGCGCGGTCGCGGCCGGAGCAATCCATCGTCGCGCTCGAGGTGCTCTGCGCCCGGTGAGAGGTACGACGCCGAACGGCTCGTGCGCGAGGCCCGCGTGCTCGCTCGCGCGATACGTTCCGAATGACATGACAAGGGGCACCTGCCGCGCTGAAAGAGGCGGCTCTTCACGTCGCCAGTCCAGCCGGAACCTGGCCGCTCAGCGCTCAGTCCTCACCGTCACCGTCCATCTTGTCTTGGAAGTACTTCTGCACCGTGCCCTTGCTGATCTCCAGCTCGTCGATGGCAAGGACCTGCTTGCCTCCATTGCGCGCGATCGACTTCTTCACGGCCTCCGCCTTGATCTCGAACATCTTCTTCCCGGGCAGGTAGATGTAGTTGGGATCGTCGGCGGCGATGGTGGGCTTGGCGGGCTTGGACTCGGTGCCGAGCTCCAGCACCTCGGGCTCCACCACCTGGACCTCCGGGTGGAGCACCAGGGTGCGCTGGACCAGGTTGCGAATGCCTCGGATGTTGTGCGGATGGGGCAGACCCTTGATCACCGCCAGCGCGTGCTTGCTCCACTTCACGCCGCGCCCGTCGTCGTACTTGCGAGAGAAGTGCTCGACCAGCGCGGGGATGTCGTCCAGGCGCTCGGCCAGCGGCGGGAGGCGGATGGTGACCACGTCGAGGCGGCCAAGGAGGTCGTGGCGGAACTGGCCCTGCCGCACCCGATCGCCGAGGTGCTGGTGCGAGGCGGCGATCACCCGGACGTCCACCTCGATGTCCTTGTGGCCTCCGACCCGGCAGAACTTGCCCGTCTCCAGCACCCTCAGGAGCTCGCTCTGCGCCCGCGGACCGAGCTCGGCGACCTCGTCGAGGAACAGGGTGGAGCCGTCGGCGATGTCGAAGATGCCCTCCTGTTCCCGGTCGGCGCCCGTGAACGCCCCCTTCACGTGGCCGAAGAGCGCGCTCCGCACCAGCTCGCCCTCGTAGTCGGAGCAGTTCACGCTCTTCATCTCCCGCTTGTTGCGCGGGGAGAGCGCGTGGATCGCCTTCGCCACCAGCTCCTTGCCGGCGCCGCTCTCGCCGTGGAGGATCACCGTGGCGTCGCGAGGGCCCACGCGCTCGATGAGCTTCTCCACGCCCTTGATGGCCTGGGACTCGCCGATGAGGCCGTGGAACCCTTTGCGCGCCTCGTCGGCGCTGGGCACGAGCTCCATCCAGACTTCGATGTTGCCGATGCGGTAGCCGCGCCCGGGGAGCCAGCCGTCGACGCCGCGGGCGAGCTGGCCGGTGTCGATGCCGAAGGCGTCGAGCTCCCAGACGCCGTTGGTGGAGACGTCCTCGAAGCACCAGCGGCCGTTGCGGAGGAAGAGCCGAAGGTGGATGCGGGAGACGCCGCCCACCTGCGGCACCCGGATGGTCGCGGCGCCCCAGCCGATGGTGGCCTCGTCGCCGGTGAGCTCGTAGTACCAGACGTTCTTGTGGACGAAGCGCAGCCGATAGCGCATCGGCTGGGCGCGCTCGCGCGGGATGACGTTGGTGCGGGGCAGGTTGCCGACCAGAGGCGGGAGCTCGGGCGGCTGGTTGGGACCTTGCGACTTGCGGGACATGGCGACCTCGGGGTTTGGGGTTTGGCCCGGGAGATCGCGGATGATGGGCGCCCCCCGGAGCCCGGTTCACAGAGAGTACGAGCGGTTCGTGGGTCACGGATTAGAATTGATGGGGCAGGTGGACCCAGAGAATCCCTGGTCGCGGATTTCCTGCGGTACCAACAAGAACCATGGCGGTGGACACAGGTGCAGCACCCGTCACCTGGGGTGAAGGCGCGGGTCCAGCTAGCGGCTAGAGCAGAATGGGAGGTTCCACACGAATCCATCGGTGTCAGGGCTGCCAACTATCCTCCGTCCACAACGCTCGATTGCGCGGACCCACGTGAGGACCAAATGCAGAACGGAGAGCGCGAGTCGGAGTTCCGACCGCAGCTTGCTCAGGTGGTAGAGGCGCAATCTGATCCAATCCGTCTGAACCGCTAGCGGGGATGCAGAGAGGATTCACTGCGCAAGATCAAGCGCAGGCTGATAGCGGTACATGGACGAACTCCGGAGGGCGCATGCGCGAGGCAAAAGAGGCACGACGCGAGGTGATCCTGTCGATCGTCACGGAGCTCGTCGACGCTCTCGAAACGGCGAACCTTCCAATCGAGAAGTCGCTTATGAAGGCGATGCGACTTGCCCGAGTGATGCGTGACCCCGACGCACAGACCTGGATTCAGCACGAGATTCAGGGATATCCAAAGCAGGACAAGCTGATGTCTCAGAAGCTTGGTAATTGCGCCAAGTACGCGCTGCGCTTCTATGCAAACGGTGAACTCGATCCAGCGAGCCTTCCCCAAATTGAGGCTGATGTTCACGCCACCAAAGTCGTAATGGAAAAGATCCAGGTGCCTGCGCCGCGTGAGAGCGTCGCAAACTTTCTTGAGTCTCGAGCCACAAACGACGTGATCGACCATGCGATGACTGCATTGACTAATGCGCGTACGGCTCACACCAATGCTGTTCACCGTTTCCACCGACTGGTCGGATCACTGCATCAGTGGGCGAGCGACGTCCTGATTTCATTGGAATTTGATGGCGTGACAGAGACAATGTTTGAGGAGTCGCGCCGCCAAGTCGAAGAATTCGTGCGCATCGCTTGCCCAAAGGCGGCTCATCAGTTGGTAGCTGCAGAGGAGCGGCTCGCGAACGGGGACCCCGAGTCGCTCTCAGCTGCGCTCACTTCATGCAGACGATTGTTCATGAGCGTGGCCGATGCTGTGTTTCCGGCTACCGACCAACCCTACGTTGATGGGTCCGGAAAGAAGCGGAAGGTCGATGAGGGATCGTACAAGAATCGGCTGCTTGCATTCTTCGAGGGCGCGACGAAGAGTGACTCAACTAAAGCAATGTTGAGCGCTCAGCTCGAACAAACTGCTGCACGAGTCGATGCGGCCTATGACCTGTCCTGTAAGGGCGTTCACGCGGACGTCGACTCCTCAGAGGCGCGGCTTGCCATGATGGAGACGTACTTGCTGATAGCCGAAGTCGCTCGGCTCGCGCGGCAACAAGGCGCTCTCGCGAACCGTAGCGACGTCGGTCCCACGAATCCCTCTGGCCCCTCGTCGAAGCCCGCCGCATAGAGAATCGCGTATAGATCGGCCTAGAGGCGCCAACACCAGGAATAGGGCAGAGCTCGCCGCGCAAGTTTCGGCGCCCTCTTTCGAGAATCCTGCCGGGCCAAGCTGCAGACAACCCAAAGGAGCATCTAGTTATTGATAATTAGCTTGAGAGGCCGCGTTGAGGTGGGGAGAGCCGCGATTTGACCAGCGGTGTCCAAGCGCCTCGCGCTAGCCTCCTCAGCTTCTTTGACTAGGAATCCGTTCGCATCTGCGGTCGCATCAAGCTGAAATTGCCGTGTGTAGTCAACGCCATCTGCGCGGATGCGAATGCGCACTCGCAACACCTGGCTCGGTAGTCTCCAGTCTGGATGTTGGAACTCGGGGTACGCGTAGCTGTTCGGCGTAAATCCCCAAGCGCCGCTTCCTTCAATTCTTATGGCTATTGCGAGAGTCTGAGCCTCTCGCCTTGCAAAGTCTTGAATTTCCCCCTGCGGGACTAGTGAGGGGTTGAGTAAAAGTACAAGTTTGCCGTCGCCCCCAAGAAAAGGTGAAGTTGGCTCAGGTGCCGAGGACCATCGTCCAGACATCTCTCGACCCTCAAAAAGAGTCCTGTCCTTGTCATCGAAAAATGAAACCAGTGCTCTCACTCTGGCGACGTAAGGGCCGTTGTTTAAGACAACGATGTGGGCAATTTGCATCTTTCCATCTGGGCTGCCAGCAGTATTTCCGGGTTCAAGTTCAATGGGTGTCCAAAGGGCCCGAGCCTGGCGCTGTTCGTTTCCCGGCGTTGACGTGTCTCGAACCAACATTTCGCCGATAGAGAGCGGATCGACGGGGAACTGAACCTTCTCGCTTCCCTGTGGCGCTAAGCCGTGTGTGGCCCTGTTTCTTTCTCCTGAGAGAATTCGAAGAGTCTCTTCCTCTTGTGGTGTCACCAAGCCTTTCGCGGCGAGTGCCTGAATGCTCGCGCCGAGACCTAGTTTTGGGAGGCTCGTTCTGTCGGTGTAGGCCAAAGCGAACCGCGCTGCTGCTTCTAGGGCTGACGCCGCTACCTGTACGAAAGCCCAATATGGCTCCCGGATGCGGTTCGCTTCCTCGAGTAGAGCCAGGATCCGTTCTCGGGAGAGAACCTCTAGATCCTCAGTTCCGGCGTCGTTGGTGACGACGATTGAGAATCGCCATCCTCTTCGGGCCGCAATTTCCGCGAGTCGCTTCAGAGGAGTCGCATCGCGGGCAGTTGCCGACCGAATAGCGATCAAGACTGTTTCTGTGCCTCTCCGAGCGATCAGGTCCGCCCGCAAGCCATCATCAAGGTCGGCGTCGCGCTCTATAGAGTAGCCTTCTTTCTCGTATTTAGTTGCAAGCTCGGCCAATCGCCCCTGTTCACTCTTCACGGGAGGACCTCCGGACTAAACTCTGAAGTCACAAAGATGTATACGAATTCAGCCGGACCATCGCCAGAGAGCGCCATGTCCAGGGCGTCTGCAAGACGCTCAGTGGCTCGTTCGATCCTGGCAATATCGTTCTTTTTCCATTCAATGCGGCGCAGGTGGATGTCCTTTACTTGGTTGTCATTGAACAGGACCTTTCGACTGTCACAAAGAGCGTCGAGAATGGGCTTGGCGATGTTGTCGAGGTCGCCATCCGTGTCACCCCAATCCTCGCAAAGATGAACAATTCGAATCGATAGATCCACAAATTGAATGGATTCCGTTTCCGAATCTATGTCTCGCTTTGCAGCCTCGATGACCTGCTTCTTCCAGGCGTCGCGACCTCTTGGGGCCGCCTGGAGGGACCGGGGAGTTCCCACCACTATTATCTCTCTAGTCTCAGGTGGGGGCGAGGATGGAGCCCGAACGACTGACGGGGTGGGTGGTACGGCTGGGGATGGTTCTCCCTGTGTCTTGGCTAGAGCGATCGGTGATGGGTGAGGTTCCGCAGCTACGGAGGAAGGCGCGGAAGCCGACTTGGGCTCAGTAGGGCTTGGGTTCTGGGCCGATCCGACGATGCCCGAAAAAGTGCCGGCTGCGATTTCGATGACGCGCATCAAGAAAGCCCAGACACGTGTCACGACGGCTCCCAACGAGAATCGCAGACGCAGCTGTTCCCGAACCGAGAACTGCTGCCAAATGACTGTAGCTTACTCGGCGTTGGCGGGTTCATGCGGTAGAAGCTCGTCCACGACGTGACCTTGGCCACGAACGGGTGGAACGCCCCCGCGCCCGCTACCGCGCGCACGATCGTGCGATGCTTCCCGAATGCGCACACGACTCGCGATCGGGCTCGGACTGGCGATGTTGTTCGGCTGCGGTTCGAATTCCGCATCGACCTCCGCGTCGTCGACATCTTCGGGCTCCGGAACGAGCTCCCTCGGCGCAAGCGGCGCCTCGACCGGAACCACCGGGACGCACGGCAGCTCGACCTCCACCTCCGGCACGTCGTCGACATCTTCGGGCTCCGGAACGGGCTCCATCGGCGCGAGCAGCTCCTCCACCGGGACCACCGGGACGCACGGCAGCTCGACCTCCACCTCCGGCACGTCGTCGACCACTTCGGGCTCGACGTCTTCGGGAACGTCCTCGTCGACGTCGGGCACTTCATCGACCTCGGGCACCAGCGGCAGCAACCTCTGGGTGACCGGCTACTACGTCGGCTGGGAAGCGCAGACCTACCCGGTGAACGTGGTCGACTTCGCGGCGATGAGCCACGTGGTGATCGGCCCGGTCATCCCGCAGGCCGACGGCTCGCTCGACACCACCTTCAGCATCGACGCCACCAGCGGTCCGCAGTGGGCCAGCTCCGCCAGCACCGCGGCCCACGCCGCCGGCGACCACGTGCTGCTCTGGGTGGGCGGCGCCGATTCGGCGTCGGGCTTCGAAGGCGCCACCTCGAGCGCCAACCTGAGCGCCTTCGTGAACGCGCTGCTCGCGGCGATGCAGACCACCGGCGCCGAGGGCGTGGACCTCGACTGGGAGCCCATCCCGACCAGCGACGAGGCGTCGTTCCTCGCGTTGCTGCAAGCCCTCCGCGCCGCCGCGCCCAACGCGATCCTCACCATGCCGGTGGGCGCGCTGAACATGAACATCGACACGGTCGACGGCTTCTACGTGAGCGCGTCGGGCATCGTCGATCAGATGAACATCATGAGCTACGGCGTGGCCGGCGCGTGGTCGGGCTGGGAGAGCTGGCACTCCTCGCCGCTCTCCGGCGAGTCGCCGAGCACCCCGGTCAGCATCGACACCTCGGTGACCGCGTACGAGAACGCCGGCGTGCCCGCGTCCAAGCTCGGCATCGGCGTCGGGTTCTACGGGCTCTGCTACACGCCGCCGGTCACCGGTCCCAAGCAGGCGCTGAACGGCTCGAGCATCCCCGCGTCGGACGGCACCATGAGCTACACGAACATTATGGAGAGCTACTACGACGCCTCGGCTGCCCAGTGGGATGACGTGGCGCAGGTTCCGTACTTGAGCTTCGCGTCGGCCACCGGCCCGGCGGGGTGCTCGTACATCTCCTACGACGACGCGCAATCGATCGCCGCCAAGGCGAGCTACGTGAAGTCATCGGGGCTCGGCGGGGTCATCGTCTGGGAGATCGCCGAGGGCTACTTGCCCAACGCCGCGTCAGGGGGCCGCGACCCGCTGATGGAGGCGATGCGCACCGGCTTCCGTTGAGGGCGCGTCGGCACGATCAGCCGCTCGGCAGGCTGCACACTAGAGATAGGCCGCCTGGCCGGTCGCTTCGTCGACGTGTACGACCATCGGTCCATCGAGGATGTGGCCCTGTTTATCTCTTCGCTCGAACACAACAGCCCAATAACCGGGCCTTCGACGGGCGCCAAGCATCCTAAGCGGCCAGCTCGGGTCTGCATCTTTGGCCACGAATCGCTCGGCGATTTCACACGCCTCGCTTTCGGTCATCGGTCCTCCGCCGGTCGCGCGCACGCTTCGAGGATAGTCGACGTCTGCCAGCTGCGTCGGACGGCACCATGAGCTACACGAACATCATGGAGAGCTACTACGACGCCTCGGCTGCCCAGTGGGATGACGTCGCGCAGGTTCCGTACTTGAGCTTCGCGTCGGCCACCGGCCCGGCCGGCTGCTCGTACATCTCCTACGACGACGAGCAATCGATCGCCGCCAAGGCGACCTACGTGAAGTCATCGGGGCTCGGCGGCGTCATCGTCTGGGAGATCGCCGAGGGCTACTTGCCCAACGCTGCCTCAGGGGCTCGTGACCCGCTGATGGAGGCGATGCGCACCAACTTCCGGTGAGGACACGATGTCGACGACGGGGCCGAAGTAGGTGGTTTGCCAATCGGGACTGGAGACCTGCCGCAGATGGACGTCAACGGGTCGCCGCCCTCGTGGTTCTGGTCGACGCTTGAGTCGGCCCGCCCCAGCCTGCGGCGCTTGGCACGAGTCCTCGAGAATCTCTCAAAGGGCCAGCTCATCGAGTTCGGGCGCGTCTTCCGAGACGCAGCCGAGGCAATCGTTCCTTACTGGGAAGGGCCTCTCGTCGATGGCATCCAGTTCTCGGAGGACGACACCGAGGATCTTTGCCACTGGATCGTGGGGCAGGGCCTCGAGACGTGGCAGAGGGCAATCTCGGAACGAGATCTGCAGTTCCTCGCGCGCGAGGCCTGGCAATCGCGCCGAACGAGTACGGGGCGCTCGACGGGTTGGGATGACGACCTCGACCCGGACAGTTTCCTTGGGAGTCGCTCGATCTTGGGAATGGCCAGCGCCGTATTCGAGGCAAGATTTGGCGAGTCGCTCTTCGATGCACTCGGGGATTGATTGAGTCCTGGTTGTCGCCGCGAGCCTCGCGGCGCTGGCCACTGCGCCGAACCATCTCAGTCCTTGTTCGCTCGATACGCCTGCCACTGCTCCCAGGCGAGCTCCGGATCGAGGTCCGCGTAGCCGCGGGCTCTCTCCATCTCCTGTGCGTCGCGGGGTTTCATGGCAATGCAAGGGGACTTGTCGCGGAGCTTCTCGAGCTCCTCGCGCGTGAGCGGTCTTCCGTTCTTGGTCTCAACCGCACCCAGCGTTGCAGCAAGGCTGGGCACGAACACCATGGCGAGCTCGCTGACCTTGCGTGAGGTCCCGCCCGGTTTCCCGAGGCGCCAGACACCGTACGGGTTGAGGCAGATGGAGCTCGGCGGGTAACCCACGTCGGGCCAGCGCTCGACGACTCGGCGTGGACTGTGTGCATCCGGAGAGAAGGTCTGGCCCGAGAGCAGCAGCGGATCTTCGGCGAGCTGGTAGACGTTCAGCGTGGTCAGCAACTCCTGCATCTCCGGCGCATCGCCGTGAACGTCCACGCGCGAGTCCGGAAGCGAGAAGGCATGCATGCCGCACGACTGGACGCTCTCGTGGTCTCCAAGCATCACCACCACCGCGCGATGCCATGAATTTGGGTTGGCCGAGCCCAGCAGCTCGAGCCAGCGGTCGCGCTCCCAACCGAGCTTCGATTGCTCGACTCGCACGGCCAGCCCGCCGGGAAGCTTCTCGACGAGCGCGAGTGCGTCTTTGCGGCCGGAGGCCAGATCGAAGGGGCAATAGAGCACCAGGGCGCCCGCCGCTCCGTCGATGGCGACCATTCCCTTCTTGTCGACCGTGCCAAACCCGAAGGCGGCCGCGAAGGACCCATCTCGAGGGTTTTCAATCCACTCGTTGGGAACGGGCACGTGCTTGGGCTGCTTGGTGCACGGCACGAACAATCGAACGCGTTCGATGGGCTCTTTCTTGGTCATTGCGACACTCGTTTACCGAATAATTGGAACGACGCGTTGCACCCAAGCCGCTTGAACCCATTCGCTCTAGCATGTCAAAGCCTCTGGTCTACCGCCTTGCGCCACTGATCCTGCTGGGGCTCTGCCACTGCGGATCTTCGATCCACCTCTGCAAGTCGGACCTTCCCGATGGCGGCTGCATCGCGCGGGTCGTGTGTCCCGACCAGTCCTGCAAGGCCTTGGAACAGGAATTGGCCGACGACGAGCCCGGAAGACCGAACCCCGCCGCGGTGCAGTGCGTCCACACTGGCGGCGGTTGCGAGTAGCGACATGGACGCCGACGCGGCGGGCGCGACCCGCTGATGGAGGCGATGCGGACCAACTTCCGTTGACGCCGCATCGGCTCGATCAGCCGCACGACCGCCTCGCGTCGAGGCCCGTGACTGGGGCGTGACCGCGATCGCGTAGTGTGATGCCTTGCCGTCGTCTGGCCCGCTCTGAGCATTGCGATCGGGAAACTCCGTTCGCGTTGGAGCCTGTGATGTGGGCCATCCTGAGCCTCTTGGTTTTGCACTGGTCGGTGTCGATCTTCGGGCAGTCGTTCTTCCACCACCGCTACGGTGCGCACCGGATGTTCCAGATGAGCCCGTTCTGGGAGCGGTTCTTCTACGTCTTCACCTTCATCGCCCAGGCGCCGAGCTTCCTGGTGCCGCGCGCGTACGCGATCTTGCACCGGCAGCACCACGCGTTCTCCGACACCGAGAAGGATCCGCACTCGCCGCTGTTCTGGCCGAACGCGGGCGTGATGATGCTGCAGACCAAGCACCGCTACGACGCTTACGCGTACAAGCGTGAAGAGCCCGAGGCCCGCTTCGACGGCGGAGTCCCCGAATGGCTGTTCCTCGACAAGCTCTCGCAGCACTGGGGCACGCGGGTCTTCCTGGGCGGCCTCTTCGTGCTCTTCTACTTGCGCTTCGCGCCAACGCTCTGGTGGTTCCTGCTGCTGCCGATTCACTGGCTGCTCGGACCGATCCACGGCGCCATTGTGAACTGGTGCGGCCACAAGTACGGCTACGTCAACTACGACAACGGCGACCACTCGAAGAACACGTTGATCTTTGACTTCGTCACCTTTGGCGAGCTCTTCCAGAACAACCACCACAAGTTCGGGATGAGCCCCAACTTCGGCGTGCGCTGGTTCGAGCTCGACCCGTGCTATCAGGTGATGAAGTTGCTCAACCTCGTGGGCATCATCGACATGTCTGGCGCGCAGGTGCCGCGATATCCGCTGGCCCAGGTGGCGCCAGCGACGCCCAAGTAGAAATCCCGGGTCGCCGACGTCGCCACCTTGCCCCTACCCCCTGCGCGGCACGGTCGAGACGGTATGCGCGGCGCGTGACAACCCGAATCCGCCCTCTCGACGAGCAATCGATCGCCGCCAAGGCGAGCGACGTGAAGCCATCGGGGCTCGGCGGCGTCATCGTCTGGGAGGAGCCGGCGCCGTGCCCGGCGGTGGCGGTTGTCTGAACGGCCTCATCCCGCCGCCGGCTCCGAGGAGCACGGCATCGTACTTCCCGAGGGTCAGGTCCCCGCGTCGGTGGCGAAGTCGCCGGTGGAAGGCCCCGAGGCGAAGTCCGTCATCGACGAGGTGCCCGGTCCCTGGAAGCGGCGGAGGATCATGTTCCCGCTCGACGGCGCGCAGGTGAAGTTGGCCAGGACCGGGTAGCCGCTGGTGTCGAGCCCCAGGTTGGTCGGCGTGCAGCTGACCTCCATGGTGAAGACCGAACCGCTGTTGTCGACGCCGAGGACCTCGATGTCGGCATTGCCCGTCGAGCTTCCGCTGAAGCCGGCGGTGAGCGTGAAGTAGATGGTGCCGCCGGTCAGGTTGGGCACCACGTTGTTGCTCAGGGTGCCGCTCGAATCACCGGTGAAGGCCACCTGGGCGTTCGACCCGGAGATCGAGAGCCCGTTGGGGAACGACGGGCCGCCGCCGGGCATCTGGGTGATGGTGCCCACGTCGAACGAGGCCAGGAACGAGACGTTCTCCGCCACCACGCCGTCGAAGGCATGCGTGTAGGGCGTGCCGTTCACGGTCGTCAGGTTGGAGTTGATGTTGAAGGAGCCCGAGACGAACGTGCCGTGCGTGGGGCAACCCGCAGCCGGGCAGCTCGAGCCGGAGGAGCCGCTGGAGCCGGAGCTGCTGCCGCTCGACGTCGTGCCGGTCGAGCCGCTGCTGCTCGAGGTGCCGGTCGAGCCGCTGCTGCTCGAGGTGCCGGTCGAGCTGCTGCTGCTCGACGACGCGCTGCTGCTGCTCGACGAGCCGCTGCTGCTCGACGACGAAGTGCTGCTGCTCGACGACGAGCCGCTCTCGCTCTGGCAGACATTGTCGACGCAGGTCTGGGAGGCGGTGCACTGGCCGCAGTTCACGCTTCGGCCGCTGCCGCAGTTGTCGAAGCCGGTGAACACATCGCAGTTCTTGGCGAGCCTGGCGCAGTAGGCCTGATCGGTTTCCTTCTCGCAGCCACCGGTCGAGCCGCCGCCGGTGCTGCCGCTGTTGCCGCTGCTGCTGCTGCTGCTCCCACACGCGGCCAAGGCCAGAAGGCCGACCGCCATGAACCGCATCAACATGCTCGCCCCGTTGTGTGGAGCGCCCAAGCTACGCTGTTTCCGGCGTCACGTCGCGCCCGAGATTCCCTCGACCCCACCGGCGGGCTGCCTCGAGTCATCGGGACGCGTCCCGAGAGGATGGAGGCGATGCGCACCAACTTCCGTTGACGGGGCGTCGGGAGAAGGCGTCGGGGGATGGGTCCCATTGAAGCTTTTCTTGCTCCTGCGCTACTCAGCCTCGAAGGAGCTGCGCGTGCCCAATCAAGAACGAGCTCATCCCTCCGTGTTTATTCGGCTTCAGCTCGCCGCGATGGCGCTCGTGTTCACGGCCTGCGCCGGATCCGGCGGCTCGTCGAGCGCGACGGCCAGCACCGGCACGAGCGCCTCGAGCACCTCCGGCACGACGGGTTCTACCGGCACGGGCACGAGCGGCTCGAGCAGCGGCACCGGCACGAGCGGGTCAGCGACCTCGGGTGCGCCTTTCGCCAGCATCACTCCCGAGGTCATTCCGCAGGCGTCGGTGTTCGGCTTCGCCATCGGCAATCCGCCCCGGATTGGGATGATTGCCTTTCCTTCTTCCGCGACGTGCGCGGACGCGGCTGCCGCGACCGACGGACCGTTCCTCGACATCGAGGTGGACAACGAGACCAGCCCGGGGACTTACGCCGTGGGTGAGAACGGGATGGGAGACGTCCATGCCGCGAACCTGCCCTCTGCGGATGGGCCGTACTCGTTGATGGGCGGACCAGGGACCATCACCTTGACTCAAATGGGCCCGAACGAAGTCGCGGGCTCCTTCGATGTGCAGATGACCGCGGTCTACTTCGTTGTCTGCGATGGCGGCTGCGGCATCGACACCGGCTACGATGTCTTCGTGGACGCGGGGCGCCTCTCGGGTTCGTTCGACCTCCCCGTGTGCGCAACCGCGTTGTGAGGACGAGCCGGGACCGGAGGGCTGCTCGAGTGCGCTGGCCTCTGTTCCAACGCGGAGCGCACCTCGCCCGCCGCCTCGCGCCGCTGATCTTGCTGGGGCTCTGCCACTGCGGAGCTTCGATCCACCTCTGCAAGTCAGCACTTCCCGATGGCGGGTGCGTCGCTCGGGTCACCTGTCCCGACCAGTCGTGCAAGGCCTCCGAACAAGAGCTCGCCGACGACGAGCCCGGAAGACCGAACCCCGCTGCGGTGCAGTGCGTACACACAAGCGGCGGCTGCCTGTAGCGAAAGAGGGTCTTCGACTCGTGGCTCGCGGCTTGGGGCGAATCGCGGGTCAGTGCCGAGCGCGAATCTCGGCCCAGCGCTTGCGCGTTTGCTCGAGCAAAGCCGCAGCCGCCGCCTCTTCGTCGGGCGCGTGCTCGATCAGAGAGCACGCCGATGCATCGTTCCCGGAAGCGAAGCCCTTCCAGGTGAGCAGGTCGCCGGCCCGAAAGGGCACCATGACCCGGTGACCGACGATGAAGTTGGCGTCGTTGGGCTTGATGACCGAATCCGTCACGAACTGCTCGGGAACGCTGCGCTGGGCGATGAGGTCGTAGGTCACCATATCGCCCGCCTTCATGTCGTTCCCGGCGACGAGCACGCTCACCAGGTTCCAACCGGCCCGCGCCTCACGCGCTGCATGCTCCGCGTAGAACCAGCCACCGATCCCAGCAAGCACGCTGCCCGCCACGAGGCCGGCAATCAGGCCTGCGGCGAATCCGACGCCCCAACTCTGTTGATTCAAGTTTCCCAATCGGCCTGTCCTTTGATCCGCTGGTTCGGGTGAAACTCATAGCGCAGCGACAGCCGTGTCAGCCATTTCGCGGAACTCAAGATCGAGAGCAGCGCCACGAGGCGGATTCCGCCCGATCGCGCAAACACCTCAGCGACCAGCCGAGCCAGCGCCCGATGAGCCACGCTTCTAGCCCTCAAAAGCCCATCTATTCCTCTTCTGGCTCGTGACGCCCTGCGCCGTCGATCCCGAATTCGGTGCGAAGTCCCATTCGCAGTGCACACCCTTGGATATGTTGAACAAATTGGAGACGTCCGGTTGCCTGCGAAGGAGGCGTAGCACGTAGCGCCCACTGGCCCGACTCCCTATAATCCGCGCCCTCCGAACGACATCAGGCCGGCAGCCGAGCTCGCGGCGCCGGACCCTCTTGGACCTCATACTTGCCCGAGCACAAAGGACCCAATTCCCATGCGCGCGATGCAGAGCCCCGCCGCCGGCGTGCCCACCACGAACCAGGCCCTCCTCAAGTGGGTCGAGGACAGCGCCAAGCTGACCAAGCCCGACCAGATCGTCTGGTGCGACGGCAGCGAGGACGAGAAGCGCCGCCTCACCGAGCAGGCCGTCTCGCAGAACATCCTCAAGCCGCTCAACCAGAAGAAGTGGCCGGGCTGCTACATCCACCGCTCCAACCCCAACGACGTGGCGCGCGTGGAGCAGCTCACCTTCATCTGCACCAAGACCAAGGAAGAGGCCGGCCCCACCAACAACTGGATGGATCCGCAGGAGGCCTACAAGAAGCTGGGCGGGCTCTTCGACGGCAGCATGAAGGGCCGCACCATGTACGTGGTGCCGTACATCATGGGCCCGGCCGGCAGTAAGCACAGCAAGGTCGGCATCGAGCTCACCGACAGCATCTACGTGGTGCTCAACATGCGCATCATGACGCGCATGGGGCGCATCGCCCTGGAGCAGCTCGGCGACGGCAACGACTTCAACCGCGGCCTGCACTGCACCCTCGACATCAACCCCGACCGCCGCTTCATCTGCCACTTCCCCGAGGACAACACCATCTGGAGCGTGGGCTCGGGCTACGGCGGCAACGTGCTGCTGGGCAAGAAGTGCCTGGCCCTCCGCATCGGCAGCTACCTCGGCAAGACCGAGGGCTGGATGGCCGAGCACATGCTCATCCTCGGCGTGGAGAGCCCCGAGGGCCAGACCAGCTACGTGGCCGCGGCGTTCCCGTCGGCGTGCGGCAAGACCAACTTCGCGATGATGATCCCGCCCAAGCGCTTCAACGGCTGGCGGATCTGGACCGTGGGCGACGACATCGCCTGGATGCGCCCCGGCCCCGACGGCCGCCTCTGGGCCATCAACCCCGAGTCGGGCTACTTCGGCGTCGTTCCCGGCACGAACTATAAATCCAACCCGAACGCGATGGAGTCGATCAGCCGGGACACCATCTTCACCAACGTGGCCGAGACGAAGGACGGCGACATCTGGTGGGAGGGCAAGGACGGCGAGCCGCCCGACGAGCTCATCGACTGGAAGGGCAACCCCTGGAAGAAGGGCTCCACGGAGAAGGCCGCGCACCCGAACTCGCGCTTCACCGCGCCGGCCACCAACAACCCCGCGCTCTCGCCCTTCGCGAACAACCCGGACGGTGTGCCCATCAGCGCCATCATCTTCGGCGGCCGCCGCAGCACCACCGCCCCGCTGGTGCTCCAGAGCTTCCACTGGGCGCACGGCGTGTTCCTCGGCGCCACGCTCGGCAGTGAGACCACGGCCGCGGCCGTGGGCCAGGTGGGCATCGTCCGCCGCGACCCGATGGCCATGCTGCCCTTCTGCGGCTACGACATGGGCAGCTACTTCCGGCACTGGCTGCGCATGCAGGTGAAGCTCGCCAACCCGCCCAAGATCTTCCAGGTGAACTGGTTCCGGAAGGACGAGAACGGCAAGTTCCTCTGGCCGGGCTACGGCGAGAACATGCGCGTGCTCAAGTGGGTCATCGACCGCGCGCACGGCCGCGTGGGCGGCAACGAGACGCTGGTGGGCTGGGTGCCCAAGGCCGGCGACCTGGATCTCTCGGGCCTCGACGTCCCGACGGAGAACGTCGACAAGGCCACCGACATCAACCTGCACGAGTGGCTGAGCGAGCTGGAGAGCCAGAAGGAGTGGTTCGACAAGCTGGGCCCGACGGTGCCCAAGACGCTCCTGCTCCAGCGCGACATGCTCATCGAGCGCATCAAGAACAACCTGCCCCAGACCGACGGGCACCAGGGCACCAAGCACTAGCACGTGCCGTGAAGTGCCGACGGCCCCTTGCGCGCGAGCGCTCGGGGCCGTTCTCATTGCGGGGTGCCCCACGTCGTCATCCCGCGCGGCGAAGGAAACCCCGTCGACCTGCCGGCGATCTGCCTGGTCACCGGCGCCACCGAAAACGTGCGCTGGGTGCCGCGAACGCTGCGCTACTCGAGCCCCTGGTGGTTCGTGGTGCTCCTCACGGTGTGCCTCTCGCCGGGCTTCTTGATCCGCCATTCCCGGCGTGCTCGTGCTGCGCACGCTGCTCGGACACCGCATCGACGTCGAGCTCCCGCTGACCGACGAAGGCGAACGCATCGCCGCTCGCGGCGAGCTCACCCGCCTTCTCTGCTTCGGCGCGGTGATGCTGAGCGCAATCGCACTGCCCGTCTCGATTCTCTGGGATGCCCACGGCGACAAAAGTCTCGCGCCGATCGTCGTTGCATTGGTGAGCCTCGGCCTGTCCCTGGTCGCAACGTCGATCCAGTCGCTCAGCAGCGGAGAAAAGCGCGTTGGCGTGCGCGCCATGGACAAGGTCCAGGTCACGCTCTCCGTGCCGAGCGACGCAGCCGCCACGGCCTTCCAGGAGCGACTCCACGGCTGGAAGCCCGAGCTCGAGGCGGCCTGGAGCACCCGTCGTGCCCCCGAGCCCCGCGACTGCCCCAATCATCCCGGCACGCTCGCCGGATGGATCTGCGGCCGCTGCGGCAGCTTCGCCTGCGACGCGTGTCTCGAGCGAATTCGCCCGGACGCCATGCCGCTCTGCCGAAGCTGTCTTGCCCGGCGGCCGGCCGGCGTTGCGTCACGGTAGGCAGCAACGCTTTGATGATCGCGTGCCCCACGTCGTCATCCCCCGCGGCGAAGGAAACTCCGTCGACCTGCCGGCGATCTGCCTGGTCACCGGCGCGACGGAGAACGTGCGCTGGGTGCCGCGAGCGTTGCGCCACTCGAGCCCGTGGTGGTTTCTCGCGCTCGCGGTGACCTGCATCAATCCCGGATTGATGCTCCTCGCCCTGCCGGCCATGCTCGCCATCCGCGTGCTCACCGGAAAGCGCATGGAGGTCGAGCTCCCGCTGACCGACGAGGGCGAACGACTGTCCGCGCGCGGCGAGCTCATCCGCAACTTTGCCTTCGGCGCGGTCATGGCGACCGTGATCACCCTGCCGTTCGTGATCGTCTGGGCCGTCAACAACGACAAGGGGCGCCTGCCGATCAACGCGAGCCTGCTCGCCTTCGGCGCGTCCATCGTGGCGGCGATGGTGCAGTCGGCCACTTCGGGCCGCCAGCGCATCTGGGTGCGCAGCATCAACAAAGCGGGCGCCGACGTGGCCATCCCCAGCTCCGAGGCGGCGGGCATGTTCTACAAGCGCCTCCACGGCTGGACACCCGAGCTCGACGCGCCCTGGAGCACCCGCCGCACGGACGAGCTCCGCGATTGCCCCTCGCACGCCGGAGTGCCTGCACGCTGGGTCTGCGGCCGCTGCGGCCGCTTCGCCTGCAACTCGTGCATGGAGCGCGTGCGGCCGGATTCGATGCTGATCTGCCGCTCATGCCTGGCGCGGCGCACCGGCTGATCTGGCAAGCTCCGCCCATGGCCGCGAGCAAGCTCCGCGTGATCGCGTACGGACCGGACCAGCTCGTCGAGCGCGAGGGCGCCGACCTGCCTGCGCTGGGTGAGCTTCCCGATCTGCCCGTGCTCTGGATCGACGTGGACGGCACCAGCGACGGCACCGCGGTCCGCCAGCTCGCCGAGCGCTTCAGGCTGCACCCGCTGGTCGTGGACGACATCCTCGCGGAGCACGAGCGCGCGAAGGTCGACTCGTACGAGACCTACGACTTCGTGGTCATCCGCATGCTCGACGTGACACCCGAGCTGCGCACCGAGCAGCTCTCACTCGTCCTGGGCAAGAAGCTGGTGCTCACGTTCCAGGGCGAAGAGGGCGGCGATCCGTTCGATCCGGTGCGCGATCGCATCCGCAAGGCGCACGGCCCGCTGCGCGGTGCGGGTCCGGACCTGCTCACCCACGCGCTGCTGGATTCGGTCGTCGACACGTACTTCCCGGTGCTCGAGCGCTACGGCGAGAAGCTCGAGGATCTCGAAGCGGCGATCGTCGAGCGACCCACGAACGCGGTGCTCGCGCAGGTGCACAAGGTGAAGCGCGAGCTGTTGCGTGTGCGGCGCGCGGTGTGGCCGCTGCGCGAGGCGCTCTCCACGCTCGGCCGCGCGGAGACGCCGTTCGTGAAGCCTGAGACGCGCGTCTACCTGCGCGATCTGCACGACCAGACCGTGCAGGTGATGGACCTCATCGAGACCTATCGCGATCTCGGGAGCGGGCTCACCGACCTCTACCTGTCGAGCGTGAGCAACCGGCTGAACGAGATCATGAAGGTGCTCACCATCATCTCCACCATCTTCATTCCGCTCTCGTTCATCGCCGGCGTGTACGGCATGAACTTCGACCGCGCCCAGCCCATGAACATGCCCGAGCTGGGCTGGCGCTACGGCTACTTCGCGTGCCTGGCGCTCATGGCCTTCATGGCGCTGGGGATGGTCGCGTTCTTCTGGCGCAAGGGTTGGCTGCAGCCCAAGCGCTGAAGCTGAACGGATCCAATCCGCTCCCTTCCCCGCGTGAGACGGGGAAGGGTTGGGGATGGGGCGTCGCGAACATCCGCAGATGGGACTTCGTCACTGCGCGCTGGCGTGGAACGTATCCAGCGCGGCCTTCACCGGATCCAGATCCGCCTCGGCCACCGGCGCGATGCCCTCGGCCTCGAATGCGGCCTTGAGCTTCGCCTTGCCGGCGTCGTTGCCCGCGAGCGCGTTGGCGCCGTTGGAGAGCTTGCTGGTGACGTCGGCGTCGAGGCCGTCGCGCACCGCGAGGATGTCGTTCGGGATGTTCGCCGTGGCGGCCACCAGCTGCAGCTTGGCGGCGTCGGCGCCGAGCGCCTCGTCGCAGCCGTTGGCGTGCGTGGCCGGCTGGGCAGCGGGATCGTCGCTGAAGGTCGCGCCCACGTCGGCCTCGCCCGAGGCCACGGCCTTGCACACCGCCGCGTGGCTGCCCTTGAAGTCCTGCGACTTGAACAGGCCCGCGGGATCCACCTTCTGCTGCAGCAGCATGGCCTTGGGGAAGATGTAGCCGGTGGCGCTCGAGGGATCGACCCACGCCGCCTTGAGCTCCTTGGCCTTCTTGAGATCGTCGAGGTTCTTCACCGGGCTGCCGGCCTTGGTGAAGATCACCGCGCGGTAGGTGGACTGGCCGTTGCGCACGGTGCGGCCCAGCGCGGACAGCTTGCCCTGGCTCTCGGCGCGCACGTACGCGAGCGGCGACATCAGCGCCACGTCGACCTGGCCCTTGGCGACGGCGGTCGCGAGGCTGTCGTAGTCGGGGAAGAGCGCGGGACGCGTGGCGTGCCCGGTGGCCTCGCCCACCCAGCCGGCAAGCGCGGCGGCCTGGGCGTTCGGATCCGACGCGGCCGACGTCAGGCCCACGGTGAGCGTGCCCGCAGGCGCCGGCGACAGATCCGGCATCCCCGTTCCGGCCGGCTTGGCGGTGGTGCAGCCCACCAGCGTGACAGCGACGACGACCTTGCCCAACGCGCGCATGCAGGACCCCTTCGAAGCCGGCCGAGCCGGTGGTCCGCGTTATAGCGCGACTTGGCGAGGGGCTCACCGGGGAAGCGAGAGGGCCCTCGCCTGGGGTGCCGCACCGAGGAGCTGGAGAAACGGCGAGCGGTGGAGCGGTGGGCCACCGAGGACTCGGGTGGGTGATCGTGCGTGCGTCTGCTCGCCCGCGCGAACAGCGGCCGGGCGACCGCGGGAACGTTAAACCGGTTGCCGCTGTCGATCGTTGCAAGGTGGGAGCACGCCTTGCCTCGCACGCGCGCGCGCGGGGACAATCGGAGCGTCCGTGGAAACCCGACCACCCGCCTCTTCCTCGCGGCGCCGCTGGCCGTACCTCGCCGCGGCGGGCGCGCTCCTGGCCAGCGGCCTGCTCGTCGTCGCGCTGCACAGCCCCACGCCCGACGAGCCCGAGTCCCCGGACGCGCCGCACACGCCCGCCGCGCATGGGCCCCCGCACGTCGATCGCGACGTCGAGCCCGAGGCCGCGCCGGAGGACGTGGACGCGGGACCGCTCGCCTTCGCGGTGAAGGTGCTCTTCGAGGGCAAGCCGGTGCAGAACGCGCGGGTGCGCCTGATTCCGGTCGACGCCGCGCACGGCGCGCTGGCTCCGAACTGTGCCTGCGCGCCCGAGCAGCCCGACGGCGGCGACCTCGACGACGGCGAGCCGGCCGATCCCTCCGATGCACTGGACGCGCTCGACTCGAGCTGCGCGCTCTGTGAGCCGTCCATCGACGCGCTCTTCGAGCTGGCGCAGCGCGGGGTGGGCTTCCTCCCCGAGTCCGAGACCACCACCGGCCCCGACGGCATCGCCCGCTTCACCACCCTGGCCGCGGAGCCGGCGATCTGGGTGGAGGCCAGCGGCTTCCGGCCCGCGTCGATCCTGCCGCAGTCGAACGACCCGGACGATCCCGACGAGGTGGCGCTCACCCGCGACGGCAACACCAAGGTCTCCGTGCACGACGAAGAAGGCCGGCCCGTGGACGCCGCCGAGCTGGCCATCTTCAGCGAGTCGCCGTTCTCGCCCCTCACCCGCGTGCTCCACGGCGCGAGCCAGACCCTCCGCAGCCTCCCCGACCAGGTGGACCTGACCGTCGTCGCGCGCGCGCCCGGCTTCCTGCCCGCGCAGGTGAACATCCGCGACGCCGAGGAAGACATCGACGTCGAGCTGGAGAAGCCCCGCCACGTGCGCGGGCGCGTGCTCCACAACGACGCGCCCGTGGTCGGCGCCGACGTCACCCTCTCCGGCGGTGCCGGAGACGTCACCTTGCACGCGCTGAGCACCCCCGACGGCCACTTCAGCTTCGACGGCGTGCCCTCGGGCTCCTTCGAGCTCCGCGGCGAGAAGGGCACCCTCCGCGGCAGCCAGGACATCGAGGTCGGCGAGGACGAGCAGGAGATCGCCCTGCTCCTCACCGACACCGCCAAGGTCGAGGGCACCGTCACCGACGCCGCCACCGGCGAGCCCCTGGTCGACGCGGAGATCGAGCTCGTCGGCGAGGAGGAGGGCTTCGCCAGCGCGGAGACCGACGAGACCGGGCACTTCACGCTCGACGCCGCTCCCGGCCAGTACCAGCTCCGCGCGACCCACGAAGAGCACCTCTCGGTGGAGCGCCCGCTCTCGCTCGCCGAGGGCCAGACCGTGCACCTGGACCTGACGCTCTCCAGCGGCGGGCACGTCGACGGCGAGGTGGTGGACGGGCGAGGCGAGGCCGTGGCCGACGCGCGGGTGATCCTCGAGGTGGCCGACAACCGCGAGCTGGGCGACTCACGCCGCGTGGCCAACACGGATCCCCAGGGGAAGTTCCAGCTCAAGGGCCTGCACGACGGCGCGCACGTGGTGACCGTGGAGGCCGAGGGCCACCCGGCGCTGGTGCAGCCGCTGGAGCTGCCCTCGGGCGCGCTGCGACTGCAGCTCAGCGACGGCGCGTCCATCGACGGCACCGTGCTCGGCCCCGAGGGCCCGGTCTCGGGCGCGCAGGTGGAGATCGCCGCGGACCGCCGCTCGGGCGGCGTGAACAGCGCCGAGACCGACGCCCAGGGTCACTTCCACGTCGCCGGGCTGTCGGCCGGCAAGGCGACGCTGGTCGCGGTGGCCACCGGCCTCGCCGCGAGCGAGCCCGCCGCGCTGGAGATGCACGAGGGCGAGGTCGCGCGCGTGGAGCTGCACCTCGCCAGCGGCCTGGAGATCCACGGGCGCGTCGAGGACGACACCGGCAAGCCCGTCGCCGAGGCGATCGTCGAAGGCTACTCCGAGGGCGGAGGCCAGGGCCGCGCCAACCTGCCCGGCCGCAACAGCTCGGGCACCAGCGACGGCGAGGGCAACTTCGTCCTCTCCGGGCTGCACGCTGGCAACTACCGCGTCTTCGCGTACCACGAGGCCTTCGCCCAGGCGTCGCCGCAGCCCACCACCGCCGGCTCGCGCGGCGTGGTCATCCGCCTCCAGCGCAGCGGCAAGCTCACGGGCCGGGTGGTGACCCGCGGCGGCGCGGCCGTGCACCGCTTCAGCGTGGAGGGCGAGGAGTTCCGCAGCGCCGACGGGACCTTCACCGTGAAGGACGTCTCGCCGGAGGCCACGGAGATCTTCGTCGAGGGCAGCTTCCCCACGGTGCGCGTGCCGGTGACGCCGCGCCCAGGTGAGACGGTGGACCTCGGGGTCATCACCGTGGACGACGGCGAGCCGCTCAGCGGAACGGTGGTCAACGCCGACGGCCACCCGGTGCCGGGCGTGCAGGTCACGGAGATGCCGCCGGAGTACGGCACCGACGAGCCCCAGGGCGACGACACCGGCGGCGAGCTCGACCTCGACGGCCCGCGCACCGTCACCACCGACGCCGCCGGTCACTTCACCTTCGGCCACCTCCGCCACGGCAGCTACGTGGTGCAGGCCTCGAGCTCCGCGGGCAGCTCGAGCTCGGTGCGGGCCATGAGCGGTACGGCGGATCTGCAGCTGGTGCTCCAGTCCGGCGCGATGGTGCACGGAGAAGCCGCGCTTCCCGACGGCACGCCGCTCGCTGAGGGGATGGCGGTCTACGTGGCCGGGGCGATCACCGCGCAGGCGCGCGTTGCCGGCGGCGTGTTCGCCCTGCAGGGGCTGCCTGCGGGCAGGGCGCAGCTGCTGGTCACCGGCTTCGGTCCGGGCGGGCTGCGCGTCACCGGCGTGCAGGAGGTCACGCTCGCCGCGGGACAGCTCGCCGACGTGCGCGTGGTGGCCGGCCCGCCGAACCCGCTCACGAATCCGATTCCGGAGTAGCCACGCTCAGCCCAACCGATCGAGCGCCGCTTCCAGCCCCGCGTCGCTCGCTTCTCGCCACGCCTGCTGCAAGAGCACCCGTCCGAACCAGGCGGGCCGATGGATCGACGTCCGCGCGGGCACCTCGACGAGCGCCGGCAACGGCTCAGCGACCGGCTCCGTGACACCGCGCGCGTGCGCCAGGTTGATGAACGCCAGCGCGTAGAACGTCAGCACCACCACCCGACAGACTTGAAGTCGCGCTGCCTCGACGCCATCCGGTGCGTGCCCGAAGTAGTGCTGGTGCAGCTCCGCGCGTCGCTCCGGCGTGGGGAACGCGTAGACGCCGAGCTCTGCGAGGTCGAAGAACGGATCACCCGCGCACGCGAGCTCCCAGTCGACCAGCCAGAGCCGCTTGCCGTCGAAGAGGAAGTTGTTCGGGTTGAGGTCGTTGTGACACGCGGCCCTCGACTGACGCTGGCGCAACACCTCGCCGAGCTCCGCCACGCGCGCGACGAGCGCGTTCGCGTACTCGGGCACCACGACGCGTGAGAGCGCGGGCGCCATCGCCGCCACGGCGCCGGGGATGGTCATGAAGTCGGGGAACAGCGGGCCTTCGTGCAGCGAACGCAGCAGCCGCGCCACGTGCTCCGCCGCTTGTCCCCCGCTGCCGATCCACTCGCCGAGCATCACGCCGGCGATGAACTCGGAGATGGTCACGCCCGTGTCGGCGTTGGCGTAGCGCAGGCGCGGGGCGATCCCTCGCTCGGCGGCGAGGGTCATGCACGCGACCTGGCGTCGCGGGTCGTTCATGGGCAGTGGCCCCTGGATTCGCCGCAGCACGTGGTTCCGCCCGCCGACGGCGATCTTGAGCACCGTGGCGCCGGAGAGCCCGCCCGCAAGCCGGTCGCAGCCCTCGATCCGCGCGTCGCCGAACGCCGCGCGCAGCGCCTCGGCGATCACCGGCTCCTCGATGGGCGCGCTCATGAGCCGAGCCGTGCGCTGAGCCGCTGCCACGCTGCCTGATCCTTTGGACGCTCCCAGTCCCAGCCGATGCGCGCCCAATCGGCGTCGTCGGGCGAAAGCTCGAGCGCATCCTTCACGAACGACGCGGTGGCCACGAAGAACTGCGAGCGGTACGGGAACAAGAAGCCGCCCTGCGCCTCACGGCAGGCGCGCGCGTCGTCGTAGCGGCTGAACCACGCGTTCAAGAAGCCGCCGGGTTCGCGCGGGTAGAGCCGCTCGGTGGAGTCCGTCAGCGCCCGCTTGAGCGAGGCCCACGAGTCGTGCCCCGCTTCGAGCGCGATGACGGTGAGCGCGTGCTTGAGCTGGATGCGCGAGGGCGCGAGCGAACGAAGCGCCTGAAAGCGCGCCACGGCGTCGGGATCACTGCGCCGCAGCGACTTGAGGAGGAGACGCGCGCGGATCTTCGCGTCGTCGAGGTTCTTCGGCTGCCGGAACATGAGACTCCTTTGTGCGCCTACCGAAATCCCACTGACCGGTAGAACAAAGAAGCCGTCGGAATGTGATGCAGCCGAGGGTGAGATTCTCTTTCGTGGGCAGGCGCCCCTCGAGCACCTGCGAGATTGCTAACAAGCGCGGGCGTGGGCGTCAAACGCGCGTCACTTCATCGCGGGCAGCGACGGCCAGAAGCTCAGCGCCGCCACGAACGATCCAAAGAATGCGATGACGATGGTGACCAACGTCGCGATCATCCAGCGACGGCTCGCGATGACCGCGGCAGCGAACCAGGCCAGCGCGGAGCCAAGCGACCACATCCACAGCCACGTCCGAGAGAGCGCGAACTCGACCCAGTCCGGCGGGTACTCATGGAGCTGCTGGTGCATCGACGCGTAGCCGCGCATCGAGACGTTGAAGCCCATTTCGAGCAGAAGCAGCGCGGCTGTCCCGACGACGACGAGCTCGAGCTGAGGCGTGCGCCGCATGCGCGAACGATATCGCGGCTACCGGAAGAGCACCCAGCACACCGCGATGGACGCGATGAAGCCCACGACGTCCGCCATCAGCGCCGCGGGCAGCGCTTGCCGATAGCGCGTGATGCCCACCGCGCCGCAGTACACCGCGAGCACGTAGAAGGTGGTCTCGGTCGAACCCGCCATCACCGATACGAGATGTCCCGCGTACGAGTCCGGCCCGTACTTCGGATCCGCGAGCACGCCCGCGACCACGCCCTGCGCCGCGCTCCCCGAGAGCGGCCGGATGATGAGCATCGGCAGCGCGACCGCGGGCAAGCCGAGCTTCTCGGTGTACGGCCCCACGTGCGTCGCGAGCGCATCGAGCGCGCCCGAGCCGCGCAACGCGCCCACCGCGCCGAGGATCGCCACCAGGTACGGAATGATCCGCACCGCGACCGTGAAGCCTTCCTTCGCGCCGTCGGTGAACGCCTCGTACACGCGCACCTTGCGCAGGATGCCGTACCAAGGAACGAAGACCACGAAGAGCGGCACCGCCCACGTCGCCGCGACCTCGAGTGCCTGGAGAACGCCTTTCACTTGGCGGGCTCCGGCGTCTTGGGCTTGTCGGGCGCGGCGTCGTACTGGTTCTTGTAGCGCGGCAGCCGCGCCAGCAGCCGCGAGGTGATGATCGCCGCGAGGGTGGCGCAGCCGCTGGCCACCATCGCCGGGAAGAGGATGTCCGCGGGCGAGCTCGCGTGGTTCGCGGCGCGCAGGGCGATGACCGTCGCGGGCACAAGCGTGACGTTCGCGGTGTTGATGGCGATGAAGAGCGCTTGCGAATCCGACGCGATCCCCTGCTTGGGATTGAGCGTCTCGAGCTGCTCCATCGCCTTCAGCCCGAGCGGCGTGGCGGCGTTTCCGAGCCCGAGCATGTTCGCGGCGATGTTCAGCGTCATCGCGGCGAGCGCAGGGTGGTCCGCGGGCAGCCCGGGGAAGATGAGCCGCATCACGGGGCTGATGAACTTGGCGATGGCGTCGACGGCGCCGGCCTTCTCCAGGATCTTCACCAGCCCCAGCCAGAGCGCGAGCACGCCCACCAGCCCGATGGCGACGGTCACCGCGTTGGCCACGCCGCCAAACAGGCCGTCGGTGAAGCCCTTCACGTTGCCGGTCCACGCGGCGAACGCCAGCGCGACCGTGAACAGAAGGGCGAAGATGGCGTTCATGGCTGCGAGTGTAGAAGCGGGCGGGCGAGCGTCCAGAAAGCGGCCCGCCGGGCCTGGTCGCGATTAGAATCCCGGCCTCCTCTGTTCGAGCCTACGCATGACTCTGCGAACCCTCCTGGCAGCCGCCCTCGCCTTCTCTTCGCTCGCCTGCACCAAGACCGCCGACACGGCGGCCACGAGCACCTCGTCGACGGCCGGCGTCGAACCCGGCCAGCCACAAGCCGCCAGCCACCCTCAGGCCGCAGCCGAGCAGCCCGACGTGCTCACGCTCAAGCGGCCTGCCGGCGGCGAGTGGATGGGCCTGTACCTGCAGGGCAAGAAGGCCGGCTGGGCCTTCACCGACGTGAAGGGCGCCACCTTCGACGGCCAGCCCGCGGTCGAGGCCATCAGCGACGTGGCCCTCTCGGCGACCATCGGCGGCGCCAAGACCGAGCGCGAGATGCACGAGGAGCGCTACTACCAGCCGCGCAACGGCGGCCTGCTCATCGGCGTGCAGATCGACAAGACCGGCGACGGCGGTGAAGAGCACATCCACGGCGTCCGCAAGGGCAACCAGCTCGAGCTCACCATCACCCGCCCCGGCCGCGCCGCCGAGACGCGCACCATGCCCGCCTCGGCCGAGACCATCGAGCAGGCCGACGCGCCCCGCCTCGCCCTCGCCAAGCACATCAAGGTCGCGGGCAAGGCCTTCGACGAGGACGACCTCGTGGACAAGGGCATCTCCACCGAGGTCGGCACTCCCTCGACCGTCGTGAACGCGGGCGTGACCGTGAAGGTGCAGCGGACGATCACCATCGACGACAAGGACAAGCTCCCCACCACCATCAGCTTCGACGACCAGGGCCGCACCGTGGACGCGCGCTTCGGCGAGCCGCCGGTGATGGTGGGCAAAGCCGAGCCCGAGGCCACCGCCAAGAAGCTCGAGGAGGTCGACCTCTTCGCGCTCACCCGGGTGGTGCTGGATCGCGCGCCGGAGCAGGCCGCGTTCGGCGACCATCCCACGCTGACCATGAAGGTGAAGGGTCTCCCGAAGGAGTTCCAGAAGGACGCCTCGCGCCAGAGCTACAAGGCCGCGCCCGACGGCGACACGCTCATCACCATCGCCGGCCACCCGCCCAAGGGCAACGTTTCACGCCCCGTGAAGTCGACGGCGGAGCTGAAGGAGTGGCTCGAGCCTACGCGGCAGGTGGAGTCGAACGACCCGTCGATCATGGCGGCGGCGAAGAGCGTGGCCGGCGGGGAGACCGACGCGTGGATTGCCTCGCAGAAGCTCTCGCACTGGGTGAACCAGGCTTTGACCAAGGCCTACGGCGCCTCCAGCGATCGCGCCAGTGACGTGCTCGCGCGCAAGACCGGCGACTGCACGGAGCACGCGCTCTTGTTCACCGCCATGGCGCGCTCGCTGGGCATCCCCGCGCGGCGCGTGGACGGCCTGGTCTACATGGGTGTCGACGGCCAGCCGCCCGCGCTCTACTGGCACGAGTGGGCGGAGGTCTGGGTGGGCGAGTGGATCGCGATTGACCCGACGTTCGACGAGTCCATCGCGGACGCGACCCACCTGGCCCTCGGTGAAGAAGGCCGCGCCGACTCCGCGGCGCTCATTGGGCAGCTCGCGATCACCGTGGCCAAGTAGAGGCTAGACCACGGGCGGAGCGAGGATCCGCGGCTGCTCGATCGCGCCCACCTGCGAGGCGCGCCAGACAGCGGCCATGGCGTGCGTGCGAACCAGCAATGCCCAGAAGCCCGTGAACAGGATGCCCACGAAGCAGGCGATGATGCCGAACCCGGCGATGAGCTGGGCCACGAACGACACCGCGAACATCATCAGGACGTTCGAGGAGTTCTCTTTGATGAAGGCGAAGATCGCCTTGAACTCGAAGGCCGCCCCGAACTGACCGGTCGTGAAGTAGCGCATCAGCGCGACGGGCACCACGGTCGCGGCAATGGCCATGTACGCGAGCGGCCCGATCACCGGGATGATCATCAAGAGCATGGCCGGGATGAGCATCAGCCCCCAGCAGATGCCCACGCCGAGGACGCCCAGCCCTGCCGAGAGATCGGCGCCGAGGTCCAGCTCGGGGATGAGCGCGTTCTCGTCTTGCACCAGCGTGAGGAACAGCTTCTTCATGAACCCGAGGAGGAACAAGATCCCCGCAATCGGAATCAGGGTGAACACCCCGCCGAGGAGGACCTTCTTGAGCCAGTTCGGATCCTTCATCGGATAGCCCAACGAACGCTCGAAGCTGATGCTCGGCACTGCCATGCATTCCTCCTGGGAGACGGCAGACCTTCACTTAGCACGACTGTCCCGCGGGACGGATCGCGTGCACCCTCCGGGTGACGCTACGCCTGCGCCGGCGCCTTCCCACCCAGCCGCTGCTTGAGCCGCGCCAGCGCCGGCAAGAGCTCCCGCGCGCTCTGGCGGGCCTGCAGCTCCGCGCGTGAGAGCGCATCCACCGCCGAAGCGCCATCGCCCCGCTCCACCGCGGCCCGCGCCAGCGCGTACCGCACGTGCGCCTGCTTGGCGGGCTCGTTGCCGTCGGAATCGGCGATGCCCTGCAAGGCCTCGAGCGCCCCGTTCACCCCGCGCAGCGCTCGCGCCAGGAGCTCATAGAGCTCGCACAGGCCCTGCAGCCGCCGCGGCACCAGCTTGCGCGCCTCCGCCAGCGACGACTCCGCTTCGCGCGCGCGCTTCAACTCCAGATGTGCCAGGCCTTCGGCCAGCAGGGCCACGCCCCGCACCGTCGCCGGCACCTCCGGCTGATCGAGGATCTCCTGCGCGGCCTGCAGCGCCTCGTCGCTCCGGCCCGCGCCCACCAGCGCCACCGCCCGCTGGGCGCCCGCGCGCACCGCGTGGGTGGGATCGCCGCCGACGGAGAACAGCCGCTGCGCCTCGCCCTGCTCCCGCGCCGCGCCGCGCAGGTGTCCACCCGCTTGAGCTGCCGCGCCGAGCGCCGCACGCGCCCGAGCCAGGAGCGTCGGAGAGCCCTGACGCTTCGCCGAGCGCAGCGCCTGCCGCGCGTAGCGCACGCTGCCGCGCACGTCGCCGGCGATGGCGTCGACCGTCGCGGCCATGCCGAAGAGCTCCGCCGAGAGCTCCGCGTCCTTGGCCCACACCACGACATCCGCCGCTTCCGTCGCCGCAGCCTTGGCGCGCTCGAGATCGTCCTGAGCGAGCGCAGCCTGGGCCTGGGCACTCAGGGCCTCGGCCAGCGCGCGGGTGCGACCGACCTTTCGGGCCGCTTCGGCCGCGCGATCGGCGAGCGCGCGCACTTCCGCGTAGCGTCCCTGGCGAACCAGGGCCCGCGCCTGTCGCGCCAGCGCGTCGGCGAGCTCGGGCGCGCGGCTCTGCTCCGCCGCCTTGGCCGCCTTGCCGAAGAACTCCGCCGCTTCCGGGGCTGCGCCCGCCATCAACGCGTCCTCGCCCGCGCGCATGCAGGTGCGCAGGGCCTCGAACGCCGAGTCGCTCCGGGCGAAGTGGAAGGCGAAGAGCGCCGGCGCGCTCTCCGGCTCGCACATCTTCAGCCCGCGGCCGACCGCGCCGTGCAGCGCCAGCCGCCGCTGCGGATCGAGCATGGCGTAGATGGCCTCTTGCACCGCGCGCGAGCGGAAGCGCAGCTTGCCCAGCCGGCGCTCGAGCAGCTCGCTCTTCTCCACGTTGGCGATGGCGTCGCGAACGTTGGCGTGGCGATCGAACTCGCGCAGCGCCTCGTGCAGCACCTCCACGCCCGCGCGCGCGCCGCCGAAGACGGCCACCAGCTCGGCCATGGTCCGCGGGTCCTCGTCGAGCCCCAGGGTCCAGGCGCTGCGCAGGTCCGCGTCGTCGGCGACCTTGCCCTTGAGCTTGAGGAACCGCGCCGCCGCCTGCATCCGGAAGGGGTTGCCCTTGCCCACCGCGGCCGCGCGCGCGAGCTGCTCCGGCGTGAGCGTGGGCTCGAGCTGGGAGAGCAACGTGGCCGCGAGCGACAGGTCCAGATCGCCGAGGTGCAGCTTCTCCACGGGCAGCCCGGCGAACTCGGGCAGGTTGTCCTGCACGTGCGCGACCAACCAATAGATTGGCTTCTCGGCCAATTCCTTGGCCACGTTCTCCCAGACCGCGGCGCTGCTCGCGTCGGCGTAGTGGGCGTTGTCGATGCCCACCAGGAGGGGCGCGTCGCCGGCGCGGTGCGCGAGGATGCCACGGAGCAGCTCGGCCACGGCCTCGGGCGTCGCCGGGCCGCGCGCGCCGAGCAGCACGGCGGCGTAGGGCGCCACCGGCGAGAGCCGTCGATCGAGCCGGGAGACGGCGTCCGGGGCCTTGCCCGGATCGGTGTCCGACGGCAGCCGCAGCAGCTGGCGCATCAAGCGTCCCGCGAGGGCCCAGGGCCGCTCGGAGTCCGCGTACGTGAGCCGCGCGGTCACCGCCGAGCCGCCCGCGCTCGACCAATCGGCCACGGCGGCGTCGAGGAGCACGCTCTTGCCCGTGCCGCCCGCGCCGGACAACCGAACCATCGCCGCGCCGCCCTGCCGCACGCGCTGTCCGCGCTCGTGGAGCAGGGCCAGCTCGTGCTCGCGGCCCAGCGGCCCGGCCAGGTTCACGGCCTCGCTGGTGCGCGGACGCGCGCGAAGGGGCTGGGTCTCCGGCGCGGCGAGCAGCAGTCCCGGCGCCGCGGGCGAGCCCTTCTCCTCCAGCACCACCTGCGGCAACGCCTCGATGCCGAAGCCCCAGAGCTGGGTGCGCGCAGACGGACCGACCACGGCGTCGCCCAGGCGCGCCAGCGGCAGCAGGCGACTGGCGACGTCGAAGGCCTCGCCGGCCACGGCCAGCTCCCGCTTCAACCCGGAGCCCACCTCGCCCACGAAGACCGGACCGGACTCCAGCGCGCACGCCAGTCCCAGGCCCTTGAGCTCGATGGCGCACGCGGCGGCGCGCTCGGCGTCGGTGCGCGCGCCCGGTGAGGCGAAGCTGGCGTGGAGCCGGAAGCCGTCCAGCCCGACGTCGACCGGACCGACCCGACCGCCCGCTCGGCGAATGGCGACCACCGCGTTGCGGAAGACCTCGCCGAACGCGCGGGCGTCGGCGTTGGCGCGGGCGCCGTCCCAGTCCGCGGCGCCCATGCGCGCGAGCACCACGGCCGCACGGCGGATCTCGGGCTGCAGCTCGCCGCGCTGGCCGTCGAGGTCCGGCGCGAGCGCCTCGGGCACCAGCGGCAAGAGGCGCTCCAGGGCGGCCTTGGGCGCAGCGGCGATCTGGGCCTCGAGCTTGCGCAGCGGGACCTTCTCGATGGCCGGCGCGTCGGCGAGCACGATGCCGCCCTGCGAGAGGCTGCCCTTGGTGGCGCCGGGGACGCGGCTGAACGTGGCCTCGTCGGCGACGGCGTGGCCCCAGGGCGCACCTGCGGCGCCCTCGAGCGCGCGCTTCACCACCGCGCCGCCGGGCACGCAGGCCACGCGATCGTGACCGACGCCCAGGTAGACCAGGCTGAACGGCCCGCTGGCGATGCCGATGCGCGCCTTCAACGGCCGGACGCCGGCGGCGGTCTGCACCGCGCCGTAGGCCTTCATGCCGTCGAGCATGGCGCAGGCGCACCAGGCGGCGCGGGCGGCGGCGGTGGGCCCTTCGAAGAACGCGGTCAGGCTCTCGCCGCCGAAGCGCAGCAGGTAGCCGTCGGCCGGAAAGAGCGCGCTCTCCAGCAGGCCGCCCAGGAGCGCGCTGGAGATGCGGGCCAGCTCCTCGGCGCCGGCGCGACCGCGCGTGCCCAGGCCCTCGGCGAGCGCGGACAGGCCGGAGAGCTCGAGCCGGAGCATGGCGCCGTCGCGGCGCTCGAGCGGCGGGAACTCCCGCTCGGGCTGCTCCAGCACCGAGACGAGCGCGTGGAACGGCACGTAGCCGGCAAGGCGGGCGAGCAGCTCTCGGGGAGTGGCCATTTCGCGGGGCACAATACCCGCCCGCCGAGGGTACGACCAAGGGCCTGAAGGCCCGAACGTTGGGTCGGGGCGGAGGCCTGGGATGCCTGGGCGCCGGTGCAAGGCTTTCCCGGGTTGACTGGGGCGCCCACTTGCTTGGGGAACGGTGATCGTGACTGGTACTCGGTGAGCACGCGCGCGGTTCGCAATTTGGGATTTCGGCTGCCGGGATGAGAGCGGTCGGGCAAAGTGGGCTGGACCGTGTGGGACCGCTCACGGTTCACCAGTCACGATCACTGTTCCCGAAGCACCTGCATCTGATTTGTGGAACCGGGGAAACCCGAGCACCCCGGGCCCGCCGGCGCCCCGACGGGCGACGGCCTGGGATGCAATCGATGGCCCACTCGCGCGTATCCTCGGGACCGTGCCGACGCGCGTTTCACACCTGGTCTTCGCGGCTCTGCTTGTCGGAATGGCATCCGGCTGCGCGCATCGACCGGCGACCGCCGGCTACGCCGAAGAGGGCATCGCGGGCTACTACGGCAAGGACTTCGACGGCCGGCGCACGGCGAGCGGCGCCATCTTCCACGCCGAGGCCAAGACCTGCGCGCACCGCACGCTGCCCTTCGGCGCGATCGTCGAGGTCACCCGGCTGGACAACGGCCGCAGCGTGGTGGTCACCGTCACCGATCGCGGGCCCTTCGTCTCCGGGCGCATCATCGACCTCTCGCTCGGCGCCGCCCGGCAGATTGGCCTGGTGCAGGCGGGCCTGACGCGGGTGCGCATCGCCGTCTTGAGCGTCCCGCCGAGCAAGCGTTGACCCGGGGTGGAGCGTTTGGTACCCCACGCCCCGGGGAAAAATCCGTGTCCGACCGCCGCTCCGAAGCGCGCCACAACGTGGTGATCACCATCGAGCTCGCCTTCGAGCGCGCGCACTCGCTGCACGCCTGCGAGAACCTGTCCGCCGGCGGCGCCTTCTTCCGCCACGCCATCCCCTATCGCGTGGGCACCAAGGTCGCGGTCACCTTTGGGCTGCCCGGCGAGCGCGAGCTCATCCGCTGCGACGGCGAGGTGGTCAACGTGCCGCGGCCGCAGGAGTACGGCATGGGCGTCCAGTTCCTGGGGCTGCCCGACGACGTCCGCGCGCGCATCGCCAGGTTCGCCGAGCAGGCTTCCCAACAGAGCTAGCAGGCTCCAGCGAGCGGGCGGATGCCGTTTCGCCCGGGCGGCGGGGCATTTAGTATCCAGGCGCGCGTTCTGACGCGGAGAGCCTCCATGAGAATCGTCGCTGTCGGCTTGCTCGCCTTCGCCCTCCTGGGCTGCCCGAGCCACGAGCACAACGGCGCCTTCATGCACCAGATCGACGTGGACTCCACCTCGGTGAAGGCGCCCAAGCAGGACCGCTGCGAGGCGTACAAGTCGGCGGCCACCACCTACTCGCAGTGCCAGCAGTTCAAGAGCGACGCGGTGACCTACCTGCGCAAGCTCAGCCCCAACGACTCGGTCTGCCTGGAGGAGGGCTTCGGCGAGGAGCCCGGCCCGACCTGCAAGGCCCGCGGGACCATCGTCGACGCCGATGAGCACGGGATGCTCATCCGCGTGAACGATCCGATGCTGCAGTCGAAGTGGAAGGACTACCAGGACAAGCGCGTGTACTTCGAGAACGGCGCGCTCATCGATCTCTACCTCCGCGAGCGGGGCTACGAGTGAAGATACCCGGGCGCAACGAGCTCGCGAACCTCGCCAACCAGCGCATGGACGCGCTGGTGCTGGGCGAGATCGGCCGGGCGCGCCTGCGCATCCACGCGCTGGAGCGGCGCTACCCGTCGGCGCAGCAGCGCGAGCTCGCCGAGCACCTGGTGGAGGCCAAGAAGCGCATGGGCTCCACCAGCGGCGCCATCTCCGGGCTCTTCGGGCTCGCGGCGATCCCGGCGGACCTGGTGCTGGTGACCTACTTTCAATCCGTGCTGCTGGTGGAGATCGGCACGCTCTACAAGGTGAACTTGAAGACCGAGCACGCCCGCAATGAGATGCTGGACCTGCTCGGCTACGCGAACGGCGTGGGCCCCATCGTCCGCGCGGGGCCGAAGCTGCTCGGGCGCATGGCGCTCACGCTCTTCCAGCGCGGCGGCCTGCCCACGGTCGGGCGCGCGTTCCCCGTCATCGCCGCGCCGGTGACCGCCTACCTCAACGCCAAGGCCATCGAGCGCGTGGGCGAAGAGGCCAAGCGCTTCTACGCCCATCGCTGACGCCCGTCAGACTCCGCCGTCGGCCAGGCACACCGGGTCCGTGGTCTCGTTCGGGCAGGTGGTGGCGGAGATCTGCTTGTTCACCGCTGGCAGCCCGCGCAGGAAGCTCACGATGTTGCCGAGCTCCGGGTCCTGCATGCTGCCGAAGAGCGGCATCACGCAGAGCGTCTGGCACCGCTTGTTCACGCCGCCGGTGATGGCCCGGCGGATCTCGGCGTCGGTCCAGTTGCCCAGGCCGGTGTCCGGGTCGGGCGTGAGGTTGGCGGGAAAGCCGGAGACGCCGGCCTCGGTGACGCCCGCGGGGTTCCCGCTGAAGTCGGCGGTGTGGCAGTTCGCGCAGCCGTGGGCCTGAACCGCCGCCGCGCCCGCGTCGGTGACGGAGAGCGGCGGGCCGGCGTCGCCCGGGCCACCATCGGTGCCGCCGCCGTCGGTGGCGTCGCTGGACCCGCTGCAGCCAGCGAGGAGCGCGGCGAGTGCGGCAGGGACGATGAGGGCTCGAACGTTCATGGCGAGGTGGCGCCGGGGGTTGGCGGCGGACACCTTTTGATTCCAAGTGCCCGGCTGAGGTCACGCACCTTTTGGGAAACACCGCATCGCTCGGTTGGCGCGGCCGTGCGAGCATGCGCGCATGCAAGACGTCTACGCCTTCGACGTGGGCGACTTCGGCAAGCTCGGGCTGCTGCGCCACCTGCTGGCCGGCCCGCGCGCGCCGCGCCTGGGCGTGCTCTGGTACGCCACCGCGCTGCCCTCAGCGGCCCAGGACGGAAAGCACATCGACTACCTGGAGCTGCCGCGCGCCGAGGCCGCCCGCTTCCGCGACTGCGATCCAGCGCTCTACGACCGCTTTCGCGCCGCGCTCCGACGCCCGCGCGCGGTGCGCTCCATGGCGGCGCTCGAGCGACTCCGCGTCTGGCCGACGGACACGCGCTTTCACCGCGTGGCCACGCCCAGCGGCGACGCGCGCACACCCTGGTTCCAAGCGGCCCAGGGCGCGCTCGCGGACTGCGGCGCCATCTTCTGCGACCCGGACAACGGCGTGGCCAACCCCGACTCCGAGAACGAGCGCCGCTGCTCGGCCAAGCACGCGCTGCTGCATGAGCTCTCAGCGCTCGCAGACGCAGGCCACGGGCTGGTCGTCTACCACCACCTCACCCGCGAGAAGGGCGGGCATGCGGCTCAGATCGGCCGATGGATGGCGGTCCTGAAGCGTCGCACGGGCGCGCGAAACGTGGCCGCGCTGCGCTTCTGTCGAGGCACGAGCCGCGCCTTCTTCGTCCTCGACGGCCCGCGCGCACCGAATCTGGTGAATCGCCTTGGCGCGCTGCAGGGCTCACCGTGGATTGAGCGCGAGCACGCCGAGCTCTTCCTCAGTTGAGGACGCCGCCGTCCTCGGGCTCGGGGCGGGCCTTGAGCAGCGCGTCGCCGACAACGTCGAGCGCGAGCTGCAGCCGCTTCCCAATGGCCAGCTCCTCCAGCACCTTCTGCCGCAGCGACGCCTCACTGCAGAGCGCCGCCGTGCACACGTCGGCCAGGTCGCCCGGGTCCTTGAGCGCCCCACCCGCGCGGGCCAGCTCCTGCGACGCCTCGCCAGGCACCGCCGCGCAGAGCGAGAGCAGCGCGTGCCGCAGGGTCTCCGAGAGCCGCGCGTCCGCCGGCGCCTCCTCCTGCGGCAAGCGCGCGCGCACCACGCGATACGGCTCCTCGGGGGGCAGCTCCTCCACGATCTCCGCGCGCCCCACGCCCACCAGCTGGATGTTGAAGCGGCCGTCGGGGAGCTTCTCTTCCTGGGCGATGCGCCCCACCCCGCAGATGCGCCGCACCCGCGGACGCCCGTGGTAGTCCTGCTCCCAGCCTGGCTCGAGCATGCTCATGGCCAGCATGCGGTCGCCCGCGAGCGCGTCGGCCACCATCTTGCGGTAGCGCGGCTCGAAGATGTGCAGGGGCAGCACCGCGCCCGGCAGCAGCACCGCCGTGGGCAGCGGGAAGATCTTCAGCCGATCGAGCGACCGGGCGAGCGCCTCGCGCGAGAACATCCTCTTCGTTGTAGCCCGCGCGGCCCCGAAAAGCGACGCGCCCCGGCCCCCTCGCGGGAACCAGGGCGTGTGTGCTGCGCTGCTTCGAAGTTACTTCGCGGGAGCCGCCGGAGCGCCAGGCGTGGCCGCAGAGGCGGTCTTGTCGCCGCCACCGCCGCCGCCGGTGAGGGTGGCGAAGTTCAGGTTGAAGTAGCCGGCCTGGTTGGCCGAGTACATCACGCGCTTGATGATGGAGAACTCCACTTCCTTGTCGGCCTGGATGTTCACCTCACCCTTGAAGCCGCCCTCCTTGTCGCCCTCGTGGAGGACGTCGAGGCGCTTCTTCTCGTCGCGGAGCTTCTCCTCGAGCGCGGGGATGTTCCAGTACTCGTCCTTGCCGAGGTCGGCCACCTGGGCGACGGTCTCGCCCTGCACCAGGATGGCGGTCTTCGACACCTGGACCACCGGCTTCATCTCGATGGGGTCGCCGTTGTTCGCAGTGGGGAGCTGGATGTCCTTGGTCATGAAGAGCACCTCGCCCGTCGCCGAGAAGTTGGCGATGAGGAAGAGCACGATGATCACGAACATGTCGACCAGCGGGGTGATGAGCAGGTCGGCGAAGACGCCCTTCTTGCCGTGGGCGCCCTTGCCGAAGATCTTGCTCTTCATGAGCCGCGGGCCAAACCGCTTGCCAGGGACGACGATGGGCATGACTGGTTCCTTTAGCCGACCGCGCTGACGCTCACCGCGTCGAGCTTGTTGCCCACGCACTCATCGATCACCTTCACGAGGTCGATGTACTTCACCTTGTCCTCGCTCTGGACGGTGATCTGGTGCTGGTCGGGGTAGTTGGTGTGAAGGGCCTTGAGCTTGTCGTCCAGGGTCTTCACGTCGTAGCCGCCGTTCGCCTTGGGGATGTCGGCGTACACCGCGTTCTGCGCGTTGATGGTGTAGCCGCGCTCGCTCACGACGAGCGTCAGGTTGAGCGCCTTGTCATCCGGGGGCGTGTCCTGACTGGGCCCGCCCGCCTGGCTCACCTGGAGCCGCGAGATCTGGGTCCAGACCGCGGTCATGATGAGGAAGCTGATGGTCACCGCCATCAGGTCGATGAAGGGCACGAGGTTGATCGCCGTGTCCAACGGCTTCTTCTTGCCCTTGCCACCTGTACCGAGATCCATGCCGCCGGCCATGGCAGCACCTCCTTCCACATCACGCCGCTTTTACTTCCGCGGCTGGAGCCATCAGCTTACGCCAACGGCCCCTGGGTTCAGAGACTGGGCGGGCCCAAAAAGTTCCCGCCCCCGAGAACGCTGCGACGCTTCTTACTCGTCGCCGCCGTCGGTCGGCATGTTCGCCGGCATCTTGAACTTGTCGCGGTTGGCGATGATGAGGTTCAGCACGCCCACCGAGGCCTCGTTGATGTCGTCGACCATGTGCTGGGTGCGGCCCATGAGGATCGAGAAGGCAATGAGCGACGGGATCGCGGTGAGGAGGCCGAACGCGGTGCAGTTCATGGCTTCCGAGATACCGTTCGACAGAATGGTCGCCTTGTCGGCCGGGTTCACGTGGGCCACGGCCTCGAAGCACTGGATGAGGCCGTTCACGGTGCCGAGGAGGCCGCAGAGCATGGCCGCGTTGCCCACCATGGCGAGGTAGCCGGTGCGGCGCTCGAGCTTGGGGTTCTCGCGGAGGGTGGCCTCGTCCATGGCGGCCTGGACCTCAGCCTCGCCCTTGGGGACGTTCATCAGGCCGGCCTTCACCACGCTGGTGAGCGGCGTGACCTTCTGGCCCGCGGTGTAGCTGATGGCCTTCTCCAGGTCGCCCGCGTAGATGTGCTTCTTCAGGCCACGCATGAAGGCGTCCTTGTTGATGGAGGCCTTGCTGAAGAGCGTGTACGAGCGGTCGATCACGATCGCCAGGAAGAAGATGGCGCAGACGGTGATCGGGTACATACCCACGCCGCCGTCATTGAACCGCTTGGCGATGGTGCCAATCACGCCCGTCTCGGAGGGCGCGTCCGCCGCCTGCGTCAGCACGAAATTCGCCAGCTCATGGATCAGCATCGTTCTGTCCTCCGGTCCTCCGGTAGCGTTCGGCTGCCGGGTCCGCGCCGGTGAGCGCGGAAGGTATTAAAAGTCCTGTTTCAATCCAGTCGTGACCGGGCTTGCTTCACCCGGGTGTCTGCAAAACGGGCGGCGACTGTAGTGGGCCCATGCGACGGGTGTCAAGCCACGCCCCGATTAAGATCAGGATCAGCAACCGAGGGTCGACACCAGCTTGGGGCAAGAGGTTCCAGCTGTCGAGAGGGTCCCTGGGGCCGCCGCCCGGGGCGTCGGCGGGCCCGGGGCGCTCGGGTTTCCCTACTTGCCTCGGCAGATGCAGGTGCTTCGGGAACGGTGATCGTGACTGGTGAACCGTGAGCCGCTCACCGAGCACCCATCACGTTCACGGTTTCCGAGGCACCTGAGCGCCCGAGCGCCCCAGGGGAACCTGCAGGAGCCCGCCGTAAAATTGCTGGTTTGCTCAACGCGATGCTAGCGTCGCGGACTTCGGGGGATTTTTCGCCGCCGGAGGACCACGGCATGGCACGCAAGCGTCTCGGCGAGCTGCTCCTGGAGCAAGGCGCGATCACCGCGGAGCAGCTCCAGGCAGGGCTCGGCCTCCAACGACAGAGCGGCAACCGGCTCGGCGCTGCCCTCGTCGCCCTCGGCGTCCTCACCGAGGAGCGGCTGGTGGGCGCCCTCGCCGTGGCCCTCTCCCTCGAGACCGTGAACCTCGACAAGCTCGAGGTGGAGTGGAGCGCCCTCCACGCCCTGCGCGACCGCTTCTGCGACGCCAACGACCTCTTCCCCGTCTCCATCGAGGCCAAGCCCACCGGTCGCAAGGTGCTCACCGTGGCCATGGCCGATCCGCTGAACCTCGCCGCCGTCGAGGAGATCGAGTTCACCACCGGCTTCAAGGTCCAGCCCAAGCTGGCCACGCTCTCCCAGGTGCGGAACGCGATCCGCCGGCACTACTTGAAGCTGCCGCCCGAGGAGAAGAAGCCCGCGCCCATCCCGCCGCCCATGCCAGAGGCCACTGCACCGCCGCGGCCGGTGTCGGAAGAGGTGGTGCTCACCGACGCCGTCATCGAAGAGGTCGCGCCCACCAAGCCGGTGCCGCCGCCGCAGCGGCAGATCAGCGGCCGAACGGACCTCGCCGAGCTCATCCGCAAGCGCGAAGAGGCCGTGAAGAAGCGCGCGCGGCCCTCGAGCGGGGGCGGGCCACGCACCGCGCTCGAGTCCGACCTCGAGTACCTGGTGGGCGAGCCCATGTACGGCCCCGACGCCTACGAGCAGATCGATCGCCTGGAGCGCAAGCTCTGGGCGCTGATGCGCATCATGGCCAAGAAGGGGCTGCTCACCCGCGAAGAGTTCCTCGCGGAGTTCGAGGACTAGCGCCAATGCCGATCAGTTAAGGCGGCTGGGCAATCTGGTGCAGATGGATCATCGTGC
>JAFEBB010000068.1 GCA_018266075.1 Deltaproteobacteria bacterium
TGGTGGTGCCGGTGGTCGTCGTCCCGGTGGTGGTCGTGGCCGTGGTGCCGGTGGTCGTGGTGGCGGTGGTCGCGGTGCCGTTGGTGGTCGTGGTGTTGTTCGACGTGGTGCCGGTGCTGCCCGAGCTGCCCGTGTCGGTGGAGGTCGACGAGGTCGTCGAGCCGCCATTGCTGGACGAGTCGGTGTTTCCGCTGGTGGTGGCGGAGGCGCTGGTGGAGCCCGAGCTGGAGCCGTGCGTGCCGGTCTGGACGGCGCTCGTGCCTCCGCAACCCACGAGGGCGACGGCGGTGATCGAGGCGAGGAGGATGCGGCGCATGGCGAGTCTCCGGGGCAACAATCGGCGCGGCGCATACCGCGGCCTTCCCGGAGGCGTCAACGCGCGGCCCCCAGCCAGGGTGCACGAAAAATCGCTATCGACAATGCGTCGCTAATCGCCGCCGAGAGCGAGCCCGTTCGGATCGATGCTGGCGTGGTCCACCCGGAAGCCGAGCGGATCCACCGGCGTGCCGCCCAGGTCGAGCTGGTAGTGCAGGTGCGGACCCGTGGACCGACCTGTCGAGCCCGAGCGCGCGAGCAGCGTCCCGCGCTCCACGTGATCGCCCACGTGCACCAGGAGCTCGCTGTTGTGGCAGTAGGCGGTGGTCACGCCGCGGCCGTGGTCGACGATCACCACCCGGCCGTTCACCGCGTCCTCGCTCACCCGGCGCACCACGCCCGCCGCCGACGCGTGCACCGACGTCCCCTCGGGCACGCCCAGATCCACGCCGGTGTGCATCTTGCGCACGCCGAGCACCGGGTGGAGGCGCATGCCGAAGGGCGAGGTGATGCGCGTGGAGTCGGGCACGGGCCAGGCCAGCGCGTAGGCGGTGCCCAGCTCCGCCGCTTGCGACGCCGCCGCGATGCCGTCGTCGTTCCCGGGCGGGAGCTCGGCGGCGAGCGTGGCCAGATCCGGTGTCCGACCCTCGGCGCGTGCGCGCTCCACCGCGAAGCGCGCGGGCTCGGTGCCGCAGAAGAGCGCGGCCAGTGCTGCGTCCGGACCGCCCGCGTCGTGCTCCATGGCGCCGAGCAGCTTGGCCATCGCCGCTGGACCCTCCTTCGCGTCCTCCACGCGCGCGCGCGCGAGCCCGTGCGTGTCCGCGGCCGCGAGGACGATCGCTTGCTGGCTCGACGGAAGCGTGTGGAACGAGGCCCACGCGCCATAGCCGAGCGCGGTCTCGGGCGGGAGCGGTCCGGCGTTCGCGGGCGGCTTGGGCGGTTGGGGCAGCGAGGTGGGCGTTGCAGCAGCCGGCGACGCGTCGTAGACCCCGGCCGAGTAGTACGCGAGCAGCGGCCGCGCGGTGCTGTGCTTGCCCATCACCAGCGCGCCCGCGGTCCGCGCGAGCGCGCCCACCGGCGTGTGGTACGCGGCGGCCCAAAGACACAGCGCGGCGCCAATGAAGTCCACCAGCCCGCGGGCCGGTCGCGACTTCGGACGCGTGGCGCTGAGCGTGCTCATGGCGTCACCGGAAGAAGGCCAGCACGGGCGACGCGTCGATGAACGCGGCGAGCGCCAACGGCAGCGCGATCGCGGATCCGATGAGCCCCGCCGTCACGCGCGCTGCGGGCGTGCGCGCTTCCGTCTCGGAGCGCTCGTCGGCGTGCTCAAGCGCGCGCTGCAACGCGCGAAGTCCAAGCGCCACACCAACTGCGCCGATCGCCATCACCGCCGCGAACCGCGCGATCGGCGAGGCGACGTCTTCGCCCGCGAGCGTGCGCAAGTCGAGGTACAGCGCGCCCTGGACCATCTTCGCCACCGCGCACGCGCCCGCGAGCGCGAACGCCGCGGTCTCCAGCGGACGCAGCACGCGCAGCGTCGTCGGCTTCTTCATCACGCGGCGAAGCTGGCCGCGCCAATCGGCCTCGGAGCGAATCGACGGCTGCGGCTTCTCGTCGTAGCCCAGCGCAGGCAGGGCGAGCGCCAGGTCACAGGCGAGCTCCCAGCACAGCGCGAGCCCGCGGGCCACGCGCGTGCGCGCCGCGAAGGAGATCGCGCCCACGAACCCCGACGTGAGATCGAAGCTGCCGACGGCGTGATCCCAGGCCTCGGCGACGCGATCCGTGACCCAGAGCAGCCGCTCGCAGACGGTGTCCGCGCCCGCGTGGATGCCCACCGCGAGGAGCGCGAAGAGCCCGAGCGGCATGAAGGCCCAGCGCACGCTGCCGAGCGTGCGCGAGATGGCGCCCAGCGCACCGGCGGCACGGCCCTGGGCCATCGCGACCTCCTCCAGCGTTCAACGCAGAGGGGGCCACAATAGTTCTGACTTTGGATTTTTGAGATTCCGCTCGGATCAGGCGCGCTTGCCGCGCGGCCCGCGCTTGTCCTTGCGGAACCGCTTGGGCTGCGACTTCGGCTCCTCGGCCACCGGACGCACCTCGAGCAGCCCCGGCAGGGGCGGCTTCAGCCCGAGATCCATGTCCTTGAGCACGAGCAGCTTGTCGCGCAGCACCGCGGCCTTCTCGAAGTCGAGCGCCTCGGCCGCGTCGGTCATGGCCTTGCCCGTCTCGTCCATGAGCTTCTTGATGTCGTCCTTCGAGAGCGGCTCTTCGTCGAGCTTCTCCGCCGCCATGGCGACGCCGCCGTAGCCCGCATCCATCGCGTACGGCGCGGCGATCGAGAGATCGAGGATCGCCTTCTTCACGCCCTTGGGCGTGATGTGGTGCGCCTCGTTGTACGCGAGCTGCGCCGCGCGCCGGCGGTCGGTCTCGCTCATCGCGCGCTTCATCGACTCGGTGATCTTGTCCGCGTACATGATCACGCGGCCCTCGATGTTGCGCGCCGCACGGCCCACGGTCTGGATCAGCGAGACCGAGCTGCGCAGGAAGCCTTCCTTGTCTGCGTCGAGGATGGCGACGAGCGACACCTCGGGGATGTCCAGGCCTTCGCGGAGCAGGTTGATGCCCACCAGCACGTCGAAGAGCCCGAGCCGCAGATCGCGAATGATCGCCACGCGCTCGAGCGTGTCGATGTCCGAGTGCAGGTACTTCACGCGCACGCCGACGTCGGCGTAGTACTCGGTGAGCTCCTCGGCCATGCGCTTGGTGAGCGTGGTCACCAGCACGCGCTCGCCCTTCTCGACGCGCTTGCGGATCTCCTCGAGCAGGTCGTCGATCTGGTTCGACACCGGGCGCACGTCGATCGGCGGATCCATCAAGCCGGTGGGCCGGATGATCTGCTCCACCACCACGCCGCTCGCCTTCTGCAGCTCGTACTCCGCCGGCGTCGCCGAAACGTAAACAATCTGGTTAACGAGCTTCTCGAACTCGTCGAACTTCAGCGGTCGGTTGTCGAGCGCGCTGGGCAAGCGGAAGCCCCAGTCGACGAGCGTCTCTTTTCGCGAGCGGTCGCCTTTGTACATCGCGCCCACCTGCGGAATGGTCTGGTGCGACTCGTCCACCAGCAAGAGGTAGTCGCGCGGGAAGTAGTCGAGCAGGCAGGGCGGCGTCTCGCCCGCGGCGCGTCCGCCCAGGTGCCGCGAGTAGTTCTCGATGCCCGAGCAGAAGCCCATCTGCTCGATCATCTCCAGGTCGAACATCGTGCGCTGCTCGAGCCGCTGGGCCTCGATGAGCCGGTTCTTGCTCTTGAGCTCGGTGAGCCGCTCGCGCAGCTCGTCGCGGATCTTGCCGATGGCGATGCGGCGCTGCTCTTCGGGCGTCGTGTAGTGCGACGCCGGGAAGATGGTGACCTTCTCGATCTCCGAGAGCACCTTTCCGCGGAGCGGGTCGAACTCCTGGATGGTCTCCACCTCGTCGCCGAAGAACGACACCCGAATGGCGATCTCCTCCGCGTACATCGGGAAGATCTCCAGGACGTCGCCGCGCACGCGGAAGGTGCCCCGGTGGAAGTCCATGTCGTTGCGCGGGTACTGCATGTCCACGAGCTGGCGCATGAGCGCGTCGCGCTCGACGGTCATGCCCTTCTGCAGCTTGGCAGCCATCTCGAAGTAGGTCTTCGAGGCGCCGAGGCCGTAGATGCACGAGACGCTCGCGACCACCAGCACGTCCTCGCGCGTGCGCAGCGAGCGCGTCGCCGAGTGGCGCATGCGCTCGATCTCCTCGTTCACCAGCGAGTCCTTCTCGATGTACGTGTCCGTGGTCGGGACGTACGCCTCGGGCTGGTAGTAGTCGTAGTAGCTGACGAAGTACTCGATGGCGTTCTTGGGGAAGAGCGACTTGAACTCGCCGTAGAGCTGCGCGGCCAGGGTCTTGTTGTGGGCGATGACCAGGGTCGGCTTCTGCACCGCGGCCACGACCTGGGCCATGGTGAAGGTCTTGCCGCTGCCGGTGACGCCGAGCAGGACCTGGTGCTTCTCGCCGCGCTCGATGCCCTCGCTGAGCTCCTGGATGGCGCGCGGCTGGTCGCCCGTCGGCTCGTACTCCGACTCGATCGCGAACTTCATGCAGGCTTTCTAGCAACGTGGCGCGATCCACGCATGCGCCGAAAACACCGACGCCCCGCCCCGGCGGACCGGGAGCGGGGCGTCTGGCCAGCGACGTCCGACTACTGCTGGGTGAACGTCACCGTGCTGGCCTCGGCGGCCTCGACCTCGGTCTGCGAGCGCGGGAAGTTGAAGTAGGTGTTGCGGATCCAGTCGTTGAGCATGCCCGTGGGCGGGCCGGCGAAGGGCACGTCGACCTCGTAGCCGGGGAGCTGCATCTTGGTCTGCGAGCCGTCCAGCAGGCCGATCCAGCGCTCGTTGCCGCCCTGGTCGTAGCTGAAGTCCCAGTTGGACGAGCCGTCGTGCGGGTTCTGGTAGAGCACCAGCGGGTTGCCCACGTCCACGGTGAAGAAGCCGCCCGGCCGCGCGTAGGCGTCGGTGTTGAACGCCGAGATCTGCGGGGCGCCCAGCGGGTTCACGAAGGTGAGGGTGTGGATCGCGCCCCAGCGCCAGTCGAGCGGGTTGGCGCTGTGGAAGTGGTTAACCAGAATGTTACGCGCCTCGCCGAGCGCCTTGACCACCATGTCGTCGCAGGTCTCGGTGACGTTCGCCGTGGAGCGGTCGTCGCAGAGGGTGGTGTTCGCGGCCGGCGTGTTCGGGTCCTCCATGACCACGAAGCCCTTGAGCGCCAATTGCGGGTCGATCTCGAAGCCCGGGTCGGCGCCGCCGTCCGGCCCGAGGGCGCGCAGCGCGCTGTCGAGGTAGGTCGAGTCGTCGCTGTACACGTCGTAGATGAGCGTGCGCGCGAAGATGTGGAAGAAGCTGCAGCCCGCCGAGTCGGCCGACACCGTGGGGTCGGTGTCCGCGGCGCTGGTGGGATCGATGTCCGTCAGGCCGGTGGGGCACTCGTAGTTGTCGTTGGCCCAGCCGCTGAAGAGGGCCACCGCTGCGGCCACGCCGCCGTCCGGGTCGATCGCGGTGTTCACGCCGCCGTCCGCCAGCGCCATCGCCGAGGTCCACGCGTTCTGCGCGATGGGCACGATGTACCGGCCGATGATGGCGTGGTGATCCGCCTGGATCTCCTCCACGTCCGCTTCACTGACTTTGCCGCCGTCGGCAGTCTTCTGCTGGAGCAGCTCGGTGATGCGGCCGGCGCGCAGGCCGGTCTGATCGTCGAAGGCGAAGGAGAGGTAGTTGTCGTCGTTGAGGACGTTGTCGTCATCGGTCACGCCCACCGGGTCGGAGTTGGCGGTCATGAGGAAGCCCTGCGCCGGATCCTTGGACTGCGGGAGCTGGCTGTTGTCGAGCCAGAGGCCGCCGTCGCCCCAGCCCCACTCCGCGGTGCCGTCGCCGGGCAGCGGCGCCCAGGGCAGCAGCGTGCGGCCATTCACGGTCTGGCCGGCCCACGGACGCGCGGGAACGAGCGCGTGCGGATCGAAGGCGATGTGGCCGGAGTCGTCGGCGAGCACGAAGTTCTGCGCGCCGGTGCCCCAGTCGGTGAGGGCGGTCATGGCCTCGTCCACGCCCTGGGCCACGTAGAGGTTGCGCAGCGCGCGGAACTCGCTGGTCAGCTCGTGGCCGGTCCAGCGCATGGAGAGGCCGTGGGTGGCGTCGGTCATGGAGATGATCGGGCCGTGCTCGGGGACGATGGTCACGTTCACCGTCTGCGTGGTCGGCGCGCCGCCTGCGAGGTTGCGGATGGTGAACGTCTGCGGGACGGTGATCACCTGCACCGGCTGGCCGTTGAAGCTCACGTGCGTGGCGTCGGTGAAGGTCTCCTCGTACACGTCGGTCACGTCGTAGCCCACCACGGTCACGCCCCAGCCCACGTGGGTGGTGCGGCCGGTGAGCACGCCGGGCACGCCGGGGAAGCTCGAGCCGAGCAGGTCGATGCCCTCGGTGTCCGCGGTCATGTGCGAGAGCCAGAAGATGGAGGGGTAGAGCAGCGGCAGGTGCGGATCGTTGGCCACCATCGCCGCGCCGCTCGCCGAGTGCGCCGCGTCGACCACCCAGTCGTTCGAGCCGCTGAAGCCCGGCTTGCTCATCTTGATGGTCACGCTGGCCAGCTGCTGGGCCATGTCGGTCAGGCCGCCCATGTCGGCGGCCATCGGCCCGGCGAGGCCCACCGGCTGCTTCATCGGCGCGCCCACGGTGTGCAGCGGGAAGCCGGGGATGGTGTAGGCCGGATCCATCTGGCGGCTGTGCACCAGCGCGCCCAGCTCGCCGTCCGACATCACCGCGTACATCTGGCCGAAGTTGACCTCCTGGTCGAGCGTCTCCGAGAGGCTCCACTGGAAGTAGCGGCCGAGCGCGAGCGAGTCCTGGATGGTCCAGGCGTCGATGTTCGCGGGCGCGATGCCCATGCGCGCGTACTCCTGGCTCACCTGCACCGAGCCCGCCTGGGCCAGGGTGATGTAGGCGTTCACGCCGTCGGCGTAGGCCTGGAGCAGGTCCTTGGTCGGCTGGTCGATGCTGTTGGCCAGCGCGTCCCAGATGGGCGTGCCGTCATGGGCCACGAAGATGCGGCGGTGGAAGAGGTCCTGCGAGAGGCCGGGGATGCCCACCAGCTCGGCGATGCGGCCCTCGGCCACCTTGCGGTCGACGTCCATCTCCCAGAGGCGATCCTGGGCGTGCAGGTAGCCCTGGACGCGCACGCAGTCGATGAAGTCGGTGCAGTGGATGTGGGGGATGTCGTGGCCGTCGTAGATCACGGTGGTGTCGGCGCCGAGCGAGCCGATCACGTAGACCGAGCCCGACGAGCCGCCCGAGCCAGATCCGGATCCGGATCCAGATCCGGACGAGGTCGTGCTGGCGGAGCCGGTCGAGCCGCTCGTGGCAGCGTTCGTGCCGGTGCTGCCGCTGCTGCCGCTGCTGGTGCTGCCCGCGCCGGTGCTGCTGGCGGTGGAGCTCCCGTTGGTGGTGGCGGCGGTGGCGCCGGTGGTGCCGGAGCTGCTGGAGCTCGAGCTCTTGCTGCCGGAGCACGCGGCGAGCGCGAGCGCGCTCACGAGGAGGGTGATTCGCTTCATCGATTCGTCTCCAACCAAGCGGTCAAGGAATGGACGAGATTGCTCTCGTCGAGCGGCGCACTTTGCGTTGCAAATGTCGGTTTGGCAAATGGCGATGTGGTGTCTGGCGCGCCTTGTGATTTGCTTTGGACATGAGCCAACGTCGCGACGCGCTCCGCGGCTTCCTGGTGAAGACGCCCTTCTTCGGCGGTCTCGACGACGCCGCGCTGGATCGCATCATCGCCATGCTGGGCGAGCGCGACTTCCACCGCGGTGAGGACGTCTACAAGCAGGGCGAGCAGGGCCGCTCGCTCTTCATCATCGAGGAAGGCACGCTGGTGATGTGCAACGCGGGCGCGCACGGGCACGAGGTGAAGCTCACCCGGCTCGGGCCGGGCGACTTCTTCGGCGACACGTCGCTCGTGGAGATGCAGCCGCGGCCGAACACGGTGCGCGTGGAGCAGGACGCTCACCTGCTCGAGCTCACCAACATGGATCTGTATCGCCTCTACAAAGAGGACGTGCGCGCGTACGTGATGGTGCTGCAGAACATGAACCGCGAGCTCTGCCGTCGTCTGCGCAAGAGCGACGCGCGCATCACCCAGCTCGCCGACGAGTCCGGCGACGACGACACGCAGATCAAGCCGCTGCCCACCCGGCGCTAGACGATCTTCCAGGTCGTGCCGCCGGGGTTGTCCATGATCTCCACGCCGAGGGCCTTGAGCTTCTCGCGCACGCCGTCCGCGCGGGCGAAGTCCTTGGCTTTCCGCGCCTCGTTGCGCTCGGCGATCGCGGCCTCGACGGCGGCCTTGTCGATGCCCTTCTCTTTCGCGCGCACGTCGCGGCGCTCGAGCATGTACGCCGCTGGGGGCCGCTGCCACAGTCCGAGGACCGCGCCCGCCCGCGCGAGCTCCTCGCGGAGCTTCTGCAGCGCGCGGCGCACCTGGGCCTTGTCGGTGACCTTCGACTTGCCGTCGAGGAGCTCGTTGGCGAGCGCGAAGCCGTCCTGCGCCGCCGCGAGCGCGCCCGCGGTGTTGAAGTCGTCGTCCATCGACTCGGACAGGTTCTTCCAGATGGCGTCGATGCGCTCCGCCTCGCCGATCGCGCCCGGACCCGGGTCCTTGCCGGTCGCGAGGCGCTCGTCGAGGCGCGCGAGCGTCTCGTAGAAGTAGTCCACGCGGCGTTCGACCTGCGCGAGCGCGGCGTCCGAGAAGTCGATCGGGTTGCGGTAGTGCGTCCCGAGCAGGAAGGTGCGCACGCCTTCGGCGCTGAAGCGGTCGAGCACGTCGCGCAGGGTGAAGAAGTTGCCCAGCGACTTGGACATCTTCTCCTGATCGAGCGTCACGAAGCCGTTGTGCATCCACGCCCGGCAGAACGTCTTGCCGCTCGCGGCCTCGCTCTGGGCAATCTCGTTCTCGTGGTGCGGAAACACGAGATCCTTGCCGCCCGCGTGCAGGTCGAAGGTCTCGCCCAGGTACTTGGCGGCCATCGCCGAGCACTCGATGTGCCAGCCCGGACGCCCCTTGCCCCACGGCGAGTCCCAGTTCGGCTCGCCGGGCTTGGCCGCCTTCCACAGCGCGAAGTCGAGCGGCTCGCGCTTCTGCTCGCCGGGATCGACGCGCGCGCCGGCCTGCAGGTCGTCGATGTTGCGGTGGCTCAGCTTGCCGTAGGGCGGGTAGTTCTTAACCGAAAAGTAAACATCGCCCTTGCTCTCGTAGGCCGCGCCCTTGGCCACGAGCTTCTCGATGAGCCCGATGATCTCCGGGATGTGCTCGGTGACCTTGGGCGCCACGTCGGGCCGGGCGATGCCGAGCTCGTCCATCTCCTTCCAGAAGAGCTCGATGTTGTGCTCGGCGAGCTGGGTGGGGGTGATGCCCTTCTCGGCGGCCTTCTTGATGATCTTGTCGTCCACGTCGGTGAAGTTGCGGACGTGTGTAACTTGAAGACCACTCTGGCGTAGCCAGCGGACGACGACATCGAACGCGGTGTACACGCGCGCGTGGCCCACGTGGGAGCGGTCCTGGACGGTGGGGCCGCACACGTAGATGCCCACCTTGCCCGGAGAGAGCGGCTCGAAGCCCGCCTTCTCGCCGGTCATGGTGTTGAAGATGCGGAGCGCCACGGCTTGTCCCTCGCGTTGCGAAGCCGCGGACCCTAGCACAGGGTCGGTCGCGCGGACTTTCTCTTGGCTCCGACGAAACTTGCCCCGCTGTCCTGAATCAGGACGCTCCTTTGGACTGCCCGCAATCCAGATCAGCGACCGAAGCAAAAGATCGATTCATTTACGAAGTGGAGCGCCCCTGTCCCAAGCTGCCAATATCCTGGCGGTTTCGGATTTGGGGCCGCTGTAAGGCAGGGTGGCGGTGGGTGGCCGCACAATTGCTAGAGGGAGGCGCATGGCCAACTCCAATCGCAACCGCCGTCCCGCTGCCCGCGCCGTGAACCGTCCCCAGGACGAGGTCATGGAGATCAACACGGGCGACGTGATCCCGCTCTTCGATGACGAGCTGGAGATCCTCGAGGACGACAAGCCCCGCGCCCAGGTGGCGGTGCTGCCGGCGGTTTCCGAGGTGGTGCTGCCCGCGCCGCGCACCCAGTCGCGGTCGAGCATGCTCCGTCCGGTGTCGAAGGCGGTCCAGTCGAACGCGGTCGCCCCGCGCCGCCCGCGCAAGGACTCGCCGACGAATCCCAAAGACTCGATCGAGGCCGTGGAGACCATGGTCACCACCTCGCTCCAGGCGCGCGAGAACGCGGTGAAGGACGCGGGCTTCAGCGAGGCCTTCCTGTATGTGGAGAAGGGCCCGGGCGCCGGTCAGCTCGTGCCGGTGCTCCAGGGCGAGACCGTGGTCGGCCGCTCGAGCGATTCCGGCCTGCAGCTCAACCACCCCTCCGTCTCCCGCCGTCACGCGGCCCTCAGCCGCCGCGGTGAGCAGTACTTCCTCGCCGACGCCGGCAGCCAGAACGGCACCTACGTCAACTGGGCCAAGATCAGCGGCGAGGTGGAGATCTTCCCGGGCGACCAGGTGAGCATCGGCAGCGCGGTGGTGGTCCTCCGCGGCGGCCTCTACACCAGCGCCATGCGGCGCGGCGTGGCCACCGGCACCGGCACCGTGGAGGTGCCGGACCAGACCAAGAAGTGGCTGCTCGGCCTGGGCGTCTTCGGCGCCGCCGTGGGCGTGGGCGTGGCCGCGGTGGTGCTGCTCTCGGGCAACAAGCCCGCGCCGGTGAAGATTGCCCCCAAGGCGGCGACCTCGCTCATCGCCAGCAAGGCCCCGGCGGTCGAGGAGCCCAAGTCCTCGGTGAAGCCGGTCGAGGCCAAGCCGGTGGTGGTCGAGGAGGCCAAGCCGGTGGTCGCGGTGGCCAAGCCCGAGCCGAAGCCGGAGCCGGTCGCCGCCAAGCCTGAGCCGAAGGCCGAGTCGCGGCACGAGCGCGAGCACAAGAAGGCCGGCAAGCACGAGCGCGCGGAGAAGGTGGCCGCCGCCGAGTCCGCGCCCGCCGGTGAGGACGCGCCGCAGTCGGTGCTCAAGGTCTACGAGACGGGCAACGTGCAGGCCGCCATCGAGGCCGCCGAGCAGGCCGGTGCCACCAAGCTCGCGACCAAGATGAAGCAGTTCAACGCCGCCTACACCGCCGGCAAGGACGCGCTGGCCAGCAAGGACGGCGGCGGCGCGGTGACCAACTTCAACAAGGCGCTCAAGCTCGACGAGGGCATCGACTCGGGCTGGGGCAAGCTCAACGGCGAGATCCGCGGCCAGCTCGCGAACCTCTACGTGCTCGCGGGCAACCAGGCGATGTCGCGCAGCGACAACGACACGGCCATCAAGGCCTTCAAGGCGGCGCAGGGCTACCAGCCGGCGAACGCCGAGGCCCGCGCCAAGCTGAAGGAGCTCGGCGGCGGCAGTTCCAAGAAGGCCGCGCCGGCCCAGAACTCGCGCTCTGCCGCCGACGCCGCGTTCGACAGCTAAGCCGAATCACGAATCTCCGGGGTTGTGCCCGAGGGCCCGCTGCGAAGCGGGCCTTCGGCTTCTCTGGAGGCGTCAGTTCGCGCTCCAGCAGGCGTCTCGCAGCCATGCACAACATCGAGTGGATTGCAGACTGGTATCGCGCGCAGTCCGTTGGCCAGTGGGCTTCGCGGCGTGGAGTGGTGTTGGAGACGCTCGAGAACCCGGGCTGGCGGCTGAAGGTCGACCTCGTCGGGACGCCGCTCGAGGGTCGTGCGTACGACGGCGTCTTGCGGTTCGACGGCGAGCCTTCGCTGGACAGGGGCGGCAACGTCGCTGTCGTCGGCAAGCCAGGACAGTCGTACTCGCGGACGGGCGAGCGTTGGTTCGTCTGCGGAATCGACGCCGGCGTGTTCCACGCGGCGGGCGATCCCTCGCGGCTCGGAGACATCCTCGACGCGTTCCGCACCTGGGCGACTGCGACCTAGCTACCAATCCATCCCGTCCGCGTGCGACTGTGCCTTGTCCGAGCCGGGTTGCCCGATGTGCGTGAGCGTCGCGCGCACCGGGCCGAGATCGATGCCGCCCAGCGCGCCCACCGGAATGCGCCGATCGTCCGCGCTGATCCACACGTGCAGATCGCGCCGGAAGTTCGTGTCGTCGAGCCGGGCCGCGGTGCCGGTCACGTGGTACGCCTGAAACTCGCCCGCCGGCGTCGTCACCTTCTCGATCGGCCCGACCGAACCCCACACGCGGAACATGTGCCGCATCGCGTACACGTCGAAGCACAGCTGCTGCCCGGGCTGCAGGTCCAGCGAGCGGATGTAGTAGACGGCCCCCAGCTCATCGAGCGCGTCGTGCGCGTAGCGGCCGAAGACCTGGCCCAGCGGCTGGGCAGGCGCGGGGTTCGTGGCGAACTTGATGGCCACCACGCCCACCGGCTGGCCCGGGGGATGGAAGGCCACGTCGGCGACCTTGTGCTCGTTGTCCTCCCAGGCGTCTTCCGTGTAGCGCATGGGCTTGAGCGACTTGTTGTTCATGAAGCTCTTCGCCTCGGCCTTCACCCGGCGCACCTTGTTGAAGAAGGTGTTCGTCTTGATGCGCACCCGCACCGGCGTGAGCCCGTTGGAGCGCGGCAGCGTCTCCACCTCCATGCGCGCGGCGTTCGCGGCGAGCACGTCGATGTCGTAGTCGAGCATCTCCCCCGTGGGCAGGTGCGGCGTCTTCACGGCGGGCAGCGGCTTGCACTGCGCGTCGGTGGGCATGGGCGGCAGCGGGGCAGCGGGCGCGGCCTGGGCGAGCGCAGCGGCGGGGACGAGCAGGGCAGCGAAGAAGATCGCGAGGCGCATGGCAGCTCCGGGGTCAATCCAGGCTAGCAGGAACCCATCGGAAGCTTGGACGGCGTACCGGCCACGGTGATTCACCCGACGCATCAACGGCTTGGCAGCTTGCTCGCCTGCCCCATCCGGGCGTCGATGGCGAGGGCGAGCTTGCGCCGTGCGGCGATCCACACGCTCGGATCCCGCTGGATCTCCCAGGCCTTGGGCACGAGTGTGATCGCCGTCGCTTGCGCGAGCGCGTGCAGGCCCACCCTGTCCGCGAGCTTCAAGAGCTCGTAGTCCTGAAGCCCATCGCGGAGCTGCTTGAGCCGCAGCGACGCCAGCGGCACGTCCGTCTTGCCGCCGATGCGCGCGGGCGTGCCCGGGTAGAAGAGCGTGCCGTCGCCGTTGCCGTCGAAGCGCCAGACGTCGCGCCAGGGATCGCCGCCTTCGTACGCTTCGGTCGTCGAGTAGTAGAGCTCGCCGTCGATGCCGAAGCGGTACGCGGCCGCGCCCATCGCGCGGTTGAGCGTGGCGGGCAGGTCGATCATGTACGCGGGCCAGCCTGTCGTCGCGACGCTCTCCGCGCCGGTCGTCGGTCCGCAGCCGTGGCTCATGCAGCTCTGGTACCACCACAGCTTCGCGCCGCGCAGGCGCTCGACGTCATACGCAACCTGGGGAACCATCGCCGAGCAGAGCTTCGCCTCGGGGCGCGGGAAGAGGCAGACCATGTTCGGCGTCCACAGATCTGCGACGCCCTCGAGCCCAGGCTGCCGCGACGCCGTCAGCAACACGCGGATCCGCGGATCACCCCGGTGCGCGAGGGCGGCCACGCGCTGCACCTTCGGGAACTGCTCGAGCTTGGGCTCATCGGGCGCGTACAAGAAGAGCCGCTGCAGCCAGCCGCGCGACTCGAGGTGCTTCACCGTCGCGGCGTAGTAGGCCACGCGTTCGTCGTCGGCGACCTGGCCCGCGGGCCCGCGCAGCTCGAGGGTGGTGAAGCGCGCGCCGTTGGGGAGCGCGGTGCCGTCGAGGAAGGGCGCGAGCTCGCGGTCGTAGTCCCTGAAGTCGACGCTCACGCTGCCCGACGCGTGCTTCAACGGCGGCGGCTCCATGGTCATGCCGAAGAGCGAGATGCGGTGCATCAACGCCAGCGTGGCGTAGCGCTGGGTGAGCGCGAGCACCACGTTCGGATCATCGGCGCTCAGCGCGTGCGCGTGCGCGGCCGAGATTCCCGAGAAGCCGAACGCATTCGGCAGCGACGACGTCGCGGGCAGCGTGTAGCGCAGCAGCTCGACTTGAAACGGAATGGTTACATCCTCGCGGCCGCGCGCGCGCACGCGGAGCTCGCCGCGATAGGTCCCTGGCGTCGCATCCGGCGGCGCGCAGACCTCGGCCCAGACGGCGACCGGCGCGCTCCCCGGCGCGCTGTACGGAAATGCGCGGCGCTTCTCGTGCGCGATCGGGTCGACGGCCGGAATCAGGATGTCCGGCCAGGGCCCGACCTTTCCTTCGGCGTTCGAGGTGTGCTGCAGCTGCAGATTCACCTCGCGCGAGAGCTCGACGGCGAGCGTCTTCTGGTCTGGCCCGGCGAGCGGCGCCGCGAGCACCTCGAGGTCGAACACCGGCGCGCCCTCGGGCACGACCACCTGCACAGCCTGGCACTCGTTGCGGCCGAGCTCGAGGCTCACCGTCGACTGCCGGTCGATGTGCGCCCCCGGCCGCACCTTCACCAGCGAGTGGGTGGCAAAGGCCCAGGGCTCGGGCGCGGTGCCGAGCAGCGCAGCGAGGATGACGGAGAGCATCGCTCGCGAAGCAGCAACGCACGTGCCCCATCGTCGGCTCGCACCCTTGCCCGCTTCGAGGGATGTGCGTTCGGAAAAAACGAAAGCCCTCGGGCTTGCTATAAGTCCCGCGGAACGACCTCGAGGGAGCCATGTCCGAGACCCTGCAACGCACCCCGCTGTACGACGCGCACGTGAAGCTCGGCGGCAAGCTCGTCCCGTTCGCGGGGTGGGAGATGCCGGTGAACTACCCGGCCGGTCTGCTCGCGGAGCACGAGGCGGTGCGCACCCGGGTGGGCCTCTTCGATGTCAGCCACATGGGCCAGTTCGAGTTCCAGGGCCCCGAGGCGGTCGCCGCGGTGGACAAGCTCGTCACCAACGACATCCGCAAGCTCGAGGTCGGCCGCGCGGCGTACGCGGGCCTGCTCAACGAACGCGGCACGTTCATCGACGACGTCTTCGTCTACAAGCTCGCGCCCGAGCACCTGCTGATGGTCGTGAACGCGTCGAACGTGGCCAAGGACTTCGACTGGGTGGCGTCGCACTGTCCGAAGGGATTGCCGCAGAACCGCTCGGCGAGCTGGGCGCTCATCGCCGTGCAGGGCCCGCGCGCGGTGGAGCTGGTGCAGTCGCTGGCCGACGCGCAGCTCCCGCCGCACAAGAACAGCATCACGAAGGGAAAGATCTCCGGCGTCGACGCGCTCATCGCGCGCTCGGGCTACACCGGCGAGGACGGCTTCGAGCTCTTCGTGGCGCCGGCCGACGCGACCAAGGTGTGGAACGTGCTGATGGAGAAGGGCGCGCCGCTGGGCATCTTGCCGTGCGGCCTGGGCGCGCGCGACTCGCTGCGCACCGAGGTGAAGAACGCGCTCTACGGCAACGACATCGACGACGCGCACACGCCGCTCGAGGCGGGACTGAACTGGGTGGTGAAGCTCGACAAGCCCGAGTTCATCGGCAAGCCCGTGCTCGACAAGCAGAAGGCGGAGGGCATCACGCGCAAGCTGGTGGGCTTCGAGACCGAGAAGCTCATCCCGCGCCACGGCTATCCCATCCTCAAGGACGGCAAGCGCGTGGGCGAGGTGACCAGCGGCACCCAGAGCCCGACCCTGAAGAAGCCCATCGGAATGGGGTACGTGCCCGTGGAGCTCGCCGTCGAAGGCGCCACGTTCGACGTGGAGATCCGCGGCAAGCCCGTGCCCGCGCGCGTGGTGAAGACGCCGTTCTACAAGCGCCCGGCGTAACCGTTCAGTTACATCACTTCTTGGTGAAGTACTTCTTTGCGTCCTCGCGCTGGGCGTCGGCGCGCGCGGCGCAGAGCCGCACCGACTCGATGAGCTGCGCGGCCCCGCGCTTGAGCCCCGGGTCCGCGGCGATCTTGGGCGCGTAGAAGTCCTCGATGGCCTTGGCGCCGGCTGCGGTGCACGGATTCCCCGAGGTGAACGGGATGTAGCCGCGGAACTCGTCGCCGAGCCGCGCGAAGATGGCGTCGAAGTTCTGGGTCACGTAGGCCCACGCGGCCGGCTGCGTCCGATAGTCCGACGCCTGGAAGAAGAGCGGATCCAGCACCTCGTTCGCGCGCGTGCGCGGATCCAGCGCGATCTTCAGCACCGCCTGCGCTGCGACCGGATCGTGCGTGCCCAGGATCCCGCCGAAGAGCGCGCCGCGCGAGGTCTCGTCGGTGGTGGCGTAGAAGCGCTCCAGCGTGGGCGGCACCAGCTTCGGGTCGGCGTTCAACGCTTCGTAGACCGACATCCCTGCGAGCTCCGGCGGCACCGCCTCGGGGTGGAGCTTGCCGTCGCCGCCGAGGCCCAGGTACGCGCGGCCCAGCTTGGCAAGCGCCTCGCGGACCTTGGGATCCTCCGCGGTGCGAGCCATCACGTTGGCCACGTGTCCGCGCAGCTCCACGGTGGCGTCGTCGTCCTTGGGGCCGAACTTGAGGCCCAGCTTGGCGAACAGCGGCGCGTACACCTTCTGCACGCGCTTGCGCACCGCGGGCCGCCAGGAGTCGTCGGCGAGATCCTGCAGCACGAACTCGGCCTCGTCGCCGTAGGCGCTCGAGAGCTCCCGGTTGGCGTCGCCGGCGAAGGCCTCCAGCGCGGGCAGCGCGGCGCTCGGCGGGATCAACCCGGCGTTCGAGCCCGCGCGGATGGCGGCCATCACCGCGTAGCGATCGAGGTTGGAGAGCTTGGCGTGCGCCACGTCCGCGAGCTGCTTCGAGGGCAGCGTCCAGCGGTAGTAGCCGTCCATGTCGGCGTCGGGCTGAACCCACTTCGGACACCCGCCGGGCAGCTCCAGCGCGCCCGTGGGCTGGGTGAGCAGCGTGCACGCCACGGCCGGCTCGCCCTTGGGCGGCTGGTAGCGCGCGCACACCGGCACCTGCCACCGCAGATTGCGCTCGCCCTGACTGCCCAGCGGCAGGTAGCGCGTCTGCGAGAGCTGGAGCGCGGCCTTGCCCTTCTCGCACTTGAGCTCGGCGTTCAGCAGCGGAACGCCGGGCTGATCCAGGAAGGTGCGGAACGGCGTGGCCACGTCCTTGCCGGCGGTGGCGCTGAGCACCTGGAGGAGATCGTCGGACGTCGCGTTCCCGTTCGCGTGGGCCACCAGGTAGTCGTGGATCGCCTTGCGGAAGACCTCGGGGCCCATGAAGCGCTCGAACATCGCGATGACCGCTTCGCCCTTGGCGTAGGTGATGCCGTCGAAGGCGTCGTGGATGTCGGCGAGCGAGGTGATGGGCTGGCGGATCTTGCGCGCGGTGGCCAGGCTGTCGGCGCCCATCGCTCCGTCGGCGCTCTCGGCCTGGAGCAGCGGGATGCGCATCTCCGGGTGCACCTCGGCCATGGTGTGGTCTTCCATCCAGCTCGCGAAGCTCTCGTTGAGCCAGATGTCGTCCCAGAACGACGTGGTCACCAGATCGCCGAACCACTGGTGCGCGAGCTCGTGCGCTTCATCGACGCCCAGGCCCTTGAGGCGAGGCAGCGTCGCGCGCGCTGGGTCTACCTCGAGCACGCTGGAGCGGAAGGTGATGAGCCCCACGTTCTCCATGGCGCCGGCCTCGAAGTCCGGCACCGCGACGAGATCCAGCTTCGGCCAGGGGAAGGCGATGCCGAAGTAAGCCTCCTCGTTGGGCACGTACTTGGCCATCTCGGAGAGCGCGATTCCCAGCAGCTTGCCGTGGCCCTGGATGGCGAGGCCCCGCAGCGGGAGCGGCGTGGTGCGCGGGCCGGAGGCGGGGATGGCGGGCGCGTCGACCACGTCGAACTGGCCGATGGTCCACGCGTAGAGGTACGTGGGCAGCGGCGGGGTGGTCTGGAACGTCACCTGCTTGCCGCCGTCCACGGCCTTCTCCGAGGCGATGGGCATGTTCGCGGCGGTGACCACGTTGGCGTCGGTGGTGACGGTGAGCGCCATGGGCGCCTTGAAGTCGGGCTGGTCGAAGCAGGGGAACGCGCGCCGCGCGCTGGTGGCCTCGAACTGCGTGAACAGGTACGGGATCTTCTCCACCTCGACCTTGTAGAAGCCCTCGTTCGCGCGTCCGAACGGGCCGCTGAAGGTGAAGGCCACCGTGGCCTGCCCCGCGGCGAGCGGCTCGGCGAGCACCAGGGCGAAGAGGCCGTCCGCGGCAGGCGGCAGGGCGCGCGCGGCGATGACCTTGCCGTTCTGGCGGACCTCCGCGTGGGTAAGGTCGAGATCGCGCTGGTGCAGCCAGAGCGTCTGGTGCGGTACGGCCACCTTGACATCGATCTCCACGTGGCCCGTGAAGCGGTCCTTCGCGGGGTGGGCGTCGTAGTCGAGCCGGTATGCGGTGGGCACCACGTCGCGGCCGAGGCGCACGCCGGGCGTGGGCTCGGTGGCGGACATCGGCGGTTCGGGCGGCTTCGGAGCCTGAGTCTGCGCGGGCTTCGGCTCGGGCGCGGGCGGCGCTGCGGCGCAGCCGGCCAGGGCCAGCGCGAAAAGGAGTGAGCGGAGGGAGCGGCTCATGGGGACCCAGGGAGAAAAGGAGCGAGGAAGGTTTCAGATCCAGGAAGCGGCGCCAAGGCCAATCGGAAGGAGGCGCGCACCCGGGGTGAAACGAAACACCGAAGGAACGAATGAGTTCCTGAGCGCGCGCTTTTCGTTGCCGCACCGGGCTCACATGGCCAGCGGCCCGGCGTGGGCCCGATCACTTCGTCGGCCTATGGACCGGGTGTACCATCGGCCTTCATGAACACCGACAACCTGCGCCACCGGCTGGAACCCCTGCGCGAGAGCGGCCGCTTCGACGCGGCCCTGCTCGAACGTTTGCACCGCTTCGTCGCGGAGTCCTCCGACGAGGCGCTCTTCCGGGTGAACCCGGTGTCCTTTGCGCGCGATCAGAAGATCAGCGAGCGCGACGCCATCGACCTCTTCGTGCACGCCACCCGCGCGGGCCTCTTTGACTTCGCCTGGGGCTTGCTCTGCCCCATCTGCGGCAGCTTCATCACCACGCCGGGCGGGCTGCGGCACCTGTCGCAGGACCGGGTGTGCGGCATGTGCGGCGTGGAGGCGGGCGAGACCCTCGACGACGGCGTGGAGGTCACCTTCACCATCAACCCCGCGGTACGCCCCATCCGCTTCCACGGGACCTGGGTCGGCCAGGCCGCGGGCGAAGGTCTGCTCGATGACGCCCTGCGCATCTACTTCAGCCACGCCGTGGACCTGGGCAGCGAGATCACGGACTTCTTCCGCCGCTCGGCGGTGACGATGGCGATCATCCCGCGCACCACCTCGCAGGTGCTGCGCCTCGACCTCGACCCGAACCGCCGGGGTGAGTGGCGCCTCATTGCGCCCTCGCTGCACGCGGTGGCGGTGGTGGAGCTGGATCCCGAGGCCCCCAGCAAGGCCGACGTCCAGATCGACGACGGGCGGATGATCCCCGAGACGCTCAAGCTCAAGCCCGGCCCGGTGGAGCTCACCATCTCCCAGCGCACCGACGCCAGCGAGCTCATCCTCGGTGTGCTCTGCCTGGACTACGAGAGCTTGGGCGAGCCGCAGCCCCGCGAGTTCGACCTCGCCCACGTGCCGTTCCTCACCGGCAAGCGGCTGTTGTCGACGCAGAGCTTCCGCGAGCTCTTCCGCACGGAGACCCTGCCGCCCGATGGCTCGCTGGAGATCCGCGCGCTGGCCATGCTCTTCACCGACCTCAAGGCGTCGACGCAGCTCTACGAGCGGGTGGGCGATCTCAAGGCCCTGGCGCTGGTGCGCGAGCACTTCCAGCTGTTGCGCGACGTGGTGGCCAAGAACGAGGGCGCGGTGGTGAAGACCATCGGCGACGCGGTGATGGCCACGTTCACCGACCCGGTGAAGGCCACGGCCGCCGCGGTGGAGATGCACGAGGCGCTGGAGAAGGTGCCCGAGCTGCAGCTCAAGGTGGGGCTCCACGTGGGCCCGTGCGTGGCCATCGACTCCAACGAGCGCCTCGACTACTTCGGGCAGACGGTGAACATCGCCGCGCGCGTGCAGGCGCTCGCCGAGGGCCGCGAGGTGGTGATCACGGACCATGTGCTCAAGTCGCCGGGCGTGGCGGAGATCATGAAGGCGGCCTCGCTGCCGCTGGCGCGCGAAGAGGCGCGGCTCAAGGGCATCGACCAGCCGGTCATCGTTCACCGCACCACCATCACCTGAGCCTGACGCCCTCGCCGAATGCGGTCGCCGCGGCTGCCGCGCTTTGCTAGCTTGCGCCCGCAACCCCGAGGGAGCCATGGGCGCCTACCCCAACGACCGCAAGTACACGAAGGACCACGAGTGGGCCCGCGTCGACGGCAACGTCGCCACCGTGGGCATCACCCAGTACGCGCAGGAGAGCCTGGGCGACGTGGTCTACGTGGAGTTGCCCAAAGTCGGCGCCGCCGTCACCGCCGGCCAGCAGTTCGGCGTGGTGGAGAGCACCAAGGCCGTCTCCGAGCTCTTCGCGCCGCTCTCGGGCAAGGTCACCGCCGTGAACGACGCCGTGGTCGACGCCCCCGAGAGCCTCGCCAAGGATCCCCACGGCGAGGGCTGGATGATCAAGGTCGAGCTCAGCAAGCCCGCCGAGCTCTCCGGCCTGATGGACGCGGACGCCTACGAGAAACACGTGGCCGCTTCGGCCCACTAGTTACCGGGAAGCGTTCGCGCCCTCGCGCGTTGGAATGGCCATGCGGCTTCTGCTCCAGATGGCGGGCATCGCCGCCGCGGGGAGCGCGCTGGGGCTGGGGCTGAACCTGGCCTCGCCCGCGCCTGCGCGCCTGGGCACGCCCGTCTACGCCGCCGCCGAGCAAGAGGGCGCCACCTGCAGCGCGCCCCACGGCTCGCCCGGCGAGGCCCACGACTTCCCGCGCATCTCCCGGCAGCAGGCGAGCGGGCTGTGCAGCGCCTGCACGGCGGGCTTCGTCGACGCGCGCCCGGCCAGCGAGTTCGCCAAGGGCCACGTGCCGCACGCCTTCCACCTGCCGCCGCACGGCCACGGCGACGAGGTCGCGGCGGTGAGCGAGCTCAAGAAGTTCGGCACCGTGGTCGTGTACGACTCGGGCTCGGGCTGCGATCTGGCGGAGAAGGTCGCCAGCCACTTGAAGGATGAAGGCCTGCACGACGTGCGCATCCTCGATGGCGCCTGGCCAGCCTGGGAGGCGGGCGGCGAGCCCGCGGAGAGCGGCGCCTGCGAGGCCTGCGGAGGCAGCCCATGAGCCGCAAGGTCGTGGTCCTGCTCCTGCGCATCACCCTGGCGGCCGTCTTCATCTACGCCGCGCTGACCAAGCTGCGGGCGGTCGACGCCTTCGCCGAGGAGATCGCGAACTATCGCCTGGTGCCGGCCGCGCTGGTGCCCTGGCTCGCGGCCATGCTGCCCGGCGTGGAGCTGCTCTGCGGCGCCCTGCTGCTCGCCAACCGCGGCGCCCGCGCGGCCGCGATGCTCCTGAGCGCGCTGCTGGCGGTGTTCATCGCTGGGCTCTCGCAGGCGCTCTTGCGCGGCATCAACCTCACGTGCGGCTGCTTCGGCGGTGCCGAGGTTGCCACCTGGGGAACGGTCGTCCGCGACGGCGTGATCCTGGCGGCCGCGCTGGCCACGGCCTGGGCGAGCGGGATCCCGGCGGATCCCGGGCCAATCGCCTTGACCCCCACGGGTGCGGGTGACAAAACCTAGCCCATGGGTCGGGACAAGGACCGCATCGCGCAGTCCGACGAGCACAACTCCCGCGGCATCGAGCTCGCCGATCGCGGCTGGCTGGACGAGGCCGTGAAGGAGTTCAAGAAGGCCATCGACCTCGACCCGGACTCGGCCCACGCGCACGACAACCTGGCCACCGTGTACGCGGAGAAGAAGCAGTACCGCGACGCCCTGGCCGAGTACCTGACGGCGATTCGCCTGGAAGGCGACTCGGCCACCGCGCACTACAACCTGGCCTGCTTCATCGCCACCCACGGGCCGGACTTCGCCGTGGCCGAGTACAAAGAGGCCATCGAGCTCGATCCCGAGTACCCCGACGCGCACCTGAACCTCGGCCTCACCTTCGCCGACCAGGGCCGCATTGAAGAGGCGCTCAAGGAGTTCCAGACCGCGATCGATCTGGATCCGCAGGACGCCTTCCCGCGCCACGAGCTCGCCGCGCTGCTCATGGACGAGGGCGACTTCCGCGCCGCCATCACCCAGTTGAAAGACGTGGTGCGGCTCGAGCCGGAGAACTTCGAAGGGCACCTGGATCTGGGCATCTGCTACGCGCAGAAGGGCTTCTACGCCGAGGCCGAGAAGGCCTACGCGCGCGCGGCCGAGCTCTCGGGCGACAACCTGCTCCTGAACTACAACCGCGCCGCGCTCTACGCGCTCTGGGCGCGGCCGGACGACGCCAAGAAGTTCCTCGCCCAGGCCGTGGAGAAGGACGCGCCCAAGGTGCGGCAGTGGCTCGCGGCGGATCCGATGTTCGACTCGCTCAAGGGCGACGCCGACTTCGAGAAGCTCGCGCACGCCTAGCCAGAGCGGGCCAGGCGATCGACCTCACCCAGCAGCGTCGGGATGCGGTGCGCGCCGTGCATCGCGCGCACGCGCTCGGCCGCGACGCGCGGATCGATTCCAACCGCGGTCACGAAGAGCGGCCGCTTGCCTTCGCCGCGCACGACGCGCTCCGCGAAGTCCGAGCCTCGATACGCCGTCTTGGCCACGCCGATGACGGGGATCTTGCCGCCGAGCGCGTCGAAGAGGTGCGCGCCCAGGCCCTTCTCGCCCGCGGCGCCCAGCCACACATAGCCGTCGACGACGATCGCCTCGAGCGGAGGAGCGTCCTTCAGCAGCGCGAGCAGGACCGGCAGCTCGCGCTCGTAGAAGTGGCCGGGCCGGTACTCGCGCGGCGCGGGCACGCGCACCGTTCGACGATCTGCGGCGACCGCGTCGGTCCACGCGCGGAAGAAGAGCGCGGCGCCGTGGGCGTCGTGCTCGCGGTAGTGGACGTCGGTGCAGGCCAGCATCGCAGGCATGGTAGACCTCGGCCGATGGTCGCACCGGCCCGAAAGCGCGACGCGCTCCCCGACCTGCTCCTGACCTGGTACCGCCGCGCCCGCCGCGATCTGCCCTGGCGCCGCACCCGCGACCCGTACGCGATCTGGCTCAGCGAAGTCATGCTCCAGCAGACGCAAGTGGTGACCGTCATTCCCTACTGGCACAAGTTCCTGGCGCGCTTTCCGACCGTGGAGGCGCTCGCGGCGGCCGAGCTGCCCGAGGTGCTCTCGATGTGGAGCGGTCTGGGCTACTACTCGCGCGCGCGCACGCTGCATCGCGCAGCCAACGTCATCGCCAGCGCGCACGCGGGCAAGCTCCCGCGCACGGCCGAAGCGCTCCGCGAGCTGCCTGGCTTCGGGCCGTACACCGCCGGTGCGGTCGCGAGCATCGCCTTTGGCCAGCAGACGCCAATCGTCGACGGAAACGTGGTGCGCGTGCTGGCGCGGCTCTTCGAGATTGAAGGCGATCCCAGCTCGCGCGAGGTGCAGAAGAAGATCTGGGCACTCGCGGGCGAGCTCGTGCCCAGCGATTCGCCCGGCGACTTCAACCAGGCGCTGATGGAGCTCGGCGCGACTGTCTGTACGCCGAAGAATCCGACCTGCTTGCTGTGTCCGGTGCGCGCGACGTGCGGCGCGCTGCAGTCGAAGCGCGTGGACCAGCTGCCGTCGCCCAAGGCTCGAGCCGCTCGCAAGTCGCTGCGTCGCACGAGCGCGATCGTGCTTCGAAACGAGAAGCTGCTCCTCGGTCGACGACCGGATGCGGGGCTGTTCGGCGGACTCTGGGAGCTGCCCTCCGTCGACGGCGATCGCGCCGCGCTCGCGGCTGCGCTCGGGCGTGGGTTCACGCTGGGTGAAGCCGTGGCGACCGTGGAGCGCACGCTCACGCACCGCGACTTGAGCTTCGAGCTCGTGCGCACGCGCGCCCCCGCGCGAATAAGGTCCATCGCGCCGTACGTGGAGCTGCGCTGGGTCGGCCGCGACGAAGCGCGCGAGCTGGGCATGGCCACCGCGATGACCGCTTGCCTGGAGCACGTCTGGCCGAGCGCGGTTGCGAAGCGCCGCAAGGCTCGCCGATGATTCTGCGCGTGAATCGCTTTGCCTTGATTGGCCTGCTGCTGCTGGGGTCGTGCGTCCGGACCGACATCGACGACACGCCCGTCGAGCAGATTCCGGATGGCGGCACGACGACCGTCGACACCGATGCGGGGCCGACGTCGGTGAACTATCCGGTGATTCCATTCACGCCGGGTTCGGCGAGCTGGGGTACGCCAGAGCCCGGTTGTGATGTCTTCACGCCGGGGCAGGCGCTCCCGGTGACGATCGATGATCATCCCGGCGTGTGCGTGCCGTTCGATTGTCTGGCCGACGCGGTTCCGCCGCCGTCGGTGCTTCCGGCCGGGCGGCGCATCTTCTGGGAGTGGACCCCCGGAGATTGGTGGCAGCTTCCCGATGCGGGTGTCTACGGCGTCCTCGACCAGCGCGGCGGTGGCGTCGATGACGGCGGCTTGCTCGACATCTCGGTCGAGGACGACTTCGCCGACGCGGGCGGCATCGACATTCCGGTTGCGGGAGGCACGGTGCAGATCTTCTCCGCGAGCTCCGAGCGGCTGACCGGCCACGCCGACGTGCTCATCGCCTTGCCCGACGCCGGCACCGGCGTTCTCGACTTCGACTTCAACGCCACCACCTGCCCCTAGAAACGAAGAGGCCCGACCTCGCGGCCGGGCCTCTCGTGCTTCACGACGCGTGAAGGCTAGCGCTTGGCCGGCTCGGACTTGCGGTTCTGGGCCATGATCTCGTCGATGAGGCCGTACTCCTTGGCCTCCGACGCGCCCATGAAGAAGTCGCGATCGGCGTCGCGCTCGACCTTCTCCAGTGACTGCCCGGTGTGCTTGGCGAGGATCTCGTTGAGCTTGTGCTTGAGCCGCAGCACTTCCTTGGCGTGGATCTCGATGTCCGAGGCCTGGCCCTGCGCGCCCGAGCTGACCTGGTGAATCATGATGCGCGAGTGCGGCAGGGAGCTGCGCTTGCCCTTGGTCCCGCCCGCGAGCAGCACCGCGCCCATGCTCGCCGCCTGGCCGATGCAGACCGTGGCCACCGGGCACTTCACGTACTGCATGGTGTCGTAGATGGCGAGGCCGGCCGTGACCGAGCCGCCCGGCGAGTTGATGTAGAGGACGATGTCCTTGTCCGGGTCCTCGCTCTCGAGGAAGAGCATCTGGGCCACGATGGAGTTGGCCACGTCGTCGTCGACGGGCGTGCCCAGCATGATGATGCGGTCCTTCAGCAGGCGGCTGTAGATGTCGTACGAGCGCTCCCCGCGGTGGGTTTGCTCGATGACGTAGGGCATCGGAACGTAGGGCATTGCTCTCTCCAGAGACGGATGCTGGGCGTAAGGCACAACTTAGGCGCGTGAGCGTCCGCTTGCACGCGGAACTCACCGGCAACCCAAGATTGCCTTTTATTCCTGTGGGAGGCGCTTCCCAGCGCCGAGGGCTCAGGTCTCTTCCACCTTGGCCTTCGACTCCAGGAACGCGATCGTCTTCTCCTCGCGCAGGCGGATGACGAGCCCCTCGCGACGCTCCGGGCGCTTGAACAGGTCGCGCACGCGCTCCAGCGGGACCTCGTTCTCCTTGGCCATCTCCTCGAGCCGCTTGTCGATCTCGGCCTCGGTGGGCTCCACCTTCTCCTGCTTGGCCACGGCCTCGAGCAGCAGCGCGCCGCGGACCTCTTCCTCGGCCTTGCCACGCAGCTCCTCGCGGAGCTTGCCCAGGTCCAGGCCCAGCTGGCGCACGTCGATGCCCTGCTGGGCCATGCGCTCCACGCCGCCCTCGACCATGGCGTCGATGCCGCGCTCGATCATGGCCTTGGGGCAGTCGAAGGCGTTCTTGGCGATGAGGGCCTGCACCAGCGCGGTCCGGGTCTCGCGGTCCTTCTCGGCCTTGGCGTTCGCCTTGAGCGCGGCCTCGATCTTCTCGCGCATCTCGGCCGCGGTGGTGCCCAGGTTGGCGTCCTTGGCCAGCTCGTCGTCGATCTTGGGGAGCTGCTTGGTCTTCAGCTCCTTCAGCTTCAAGGTGATCTTGGCGAGCTTGCCCGCGGCCTGCTTGATGCGGAAGTCGGCGGGGAAGGTGTAGTCGATGGTCTTCTCGCTGCCGACCTTCATGCCTTCGACCTGGCCCACCTCGCCGCGGACGAAGTCGCCCTCGGTCACTTCCACCGTGGTGTTCTCGCCCTTGTTGCCCTGGAAGGGCTGGCCGTCGATGGTGGCGTCGAAGTCGATGACCGCGAGGTCGTCCTTCTGGGCCACGTCGCGGCCGGTGAGCGGGACGGTCTGGGCGAAGCTCTTCTGGACCTTCTCGATCTCCTCGTCGACGGTCTTCGCGGTGACCTCGTGCTTGCCGCGCTTCACCGAGAGGCCGGTGTAGTCCTTGGCGGTGATGACCGGGCGCACTTCCACGCGGGCGTCGTACTTGAAGGGCTCGCCGAGCTTGAGCATGGGCAGCGCGTCGACGGTGGGCGAGCTCACCACGTCGAGCTTCTGCTCCACGATCACGTCGCGGTAGGTGCGCTCCACCAGCGTCTGGGCCACGTCGGCCTCGACCTGGGCCTTGAAGCGGCGCTCCAGGATGTGGCGCGGAACCTTGCCCGGGCGGAAGCCCTCGATCTTCACCTGCCGCGAGAGGGTGCGGTACGCGGTGTCGAGCTCGGCGAGCACGCGCTCCGGCTCCACCTCCACGTGGATCTTGCGCTCCACGGGCGACACGGTCTCGATCGAGCTCTTCATGACACTCTGCTCCAGGCGGATTGGGGGCGGGTCAAATAGGTGAGGGCAGGCGAGGCGTCAAGCGCCTGCGACCAAGTTCTGGGGCTGGGGGCTGGTGGCTGGGGGCTGGCCGTGGATCAGCTTGGATCCGCTGGCGGCTCGGGGGCCTTGGTCCGAGCGTCGTATTCGGGCGGAAGTTGCAGGTTCATGCGCTTGAGCGCGCTCCGCAGCTCGGTCGGCAGCGGCGCCACCACCTTCAGCTTGCCGCCGTGGATCGGGTTCGCGAGCTCGATCTGGAACGCGTGCAGGAACATCCGCTTCACGCCCCACTTGGCCTTGGCCTCGCGGTTGAACGGGAAGTCGCCGTGCTTGTTGTCGCCCACGACGGGATGCCCAATCGCAGCCAGGTGCCGGCGGATCTGGTGCGTGCGGCCCGTCTCAATCGTGCACGCCAGCAGCGAGACCTGCGGCGTGTGCGCCAGCCGCGTGTAGTGGGTGATCGCCGGCTGCATGCGCACGCCGTGCAGCTCCTTGGAGCGCGAGGTTTGCTGGTGCTCCTGCAGCGGGATGTCGATGGTCCCTTTTTCGCGCGGGAGCTTGCCCTTGGCCACGGTGAGGTAGGTCTTGTGCGCGCTGCCCTCGGTGAAGATCTCCGTGAGCCGGACCATCGCCCGGCGCGTCTTGGCCACCAGCAGCACGCCGCTCGTCTCGCGATCCAACCGATGCGCCGGCGAGGCCGCGAACTCGTTTCGCACCGCGCGTGGCCCGAGGTACGCGCGCACCTCGTCGACGACCGTGCCGTCGACGATGCCCGAGCCGGGATGCACAGCCATCCCCGAGGCCTTGTCGATGGCGAGCACGTGGTCGTCTTCGTAGAGGACGGTCACGCCTTGCAGCTTGGTCGGCTTGGCTTCGGACTTGTTCTCGCCTTCGGGCCGCGGACCCTTGAGCTTGTCCGGATCCACGCGGAACAGGACCTCGTCGCCGGCCTTGAGGAGCTGATTTCCCTCGGCGCGCGCGCCGTTCACGCGAATGGTCTTGGTGCGGATGAGCTTGTAGACGGCCGAGAGCGGCACGCCGGCCAGGATCTTGCGGACGAACTTGTCGAGCCGCTGGCCGGATTGATCCTCGCTGATGCGGAACGTCTGCACGGCGGCCTTGTAGCAAATGCGACGACGGCTTTCACCTTGACGCCCGCGATCGCCACGGAAAGATTCGCGGGCCATGGCGGGCGGGGCCGACACCATCATCGTAGGCGCAGGCGCCGCAGGCGCGGTGATCGCCGCGCGCATGACCGAGCGCAGCGAGCGCCAGGTGCTGCTCCTCGAGGCCGGTCCCGACTATCCGGACATGGATCAGCTGCCGTCCGATCTCGTCGACGGCACGCGCAACTCGCAGCGTCGCCACGACTGGGGCTACAGCCACCACCCGTCGCCGCACGCCATCACCCTGCCCATGCCGCGCGGAAAGGTGGTCGGCGGCTCGTCGGCGGTGAACACCTGCATCGCCCTGCGCGGCGCGCCGGCCGACTACGACGAGTGGGCCGCGCTCGGGCTGCCCGACTGGACGTGGGAGAAGTGTCTGCCCGCCTTCAAGCGCCTCGAGGACGATCGCGACGTCCAGAACGAATGGCACGGCCAGGGCGGCCCGGTGCCCATTCGGCGCCACCCGCGCTCGGAGCTGGTGCCCTGGCAGGCGGCGTTCCTCGACGGCTGTCGCGAGCTGGGCCTGCCCGAGGCCTCCGACTCGAACGATCCCACGACGAGCGGCTACGGCCCGCACGCGATGAACAAGCTCCACAACGTGCGCCAGAGCGCCGCGCGCTGCTACCTCACGCCTGCGGTGCGCGCCCGGCCAAACCTGACCATCGCCGCGAACACGATCGTGCATCGCGTGGTGGTGGAGCACGGTCGCGCGGTGGGCGTCGACGTGGAGCAGAGCGGCGTGCGCTCCACGCTCCACGCCAAGCGCATCGTGCTCTGCGGCGGTGCCATCGCCACGCCGGGAATCCTGCTGCGCTCGGGGATCGGGCCCGCGGCCGAGGTCACGCGGCTCGGCGCCACGCCGCTCGTGGAGAACCCCGCGGTGGGTTCGCGGCTGCTGGATCACCCGGGCGTGGCGATCTTCTTCCAGCCGCTCTGGGGCTACAGCTCGGATCACCCGCTGATCCAGAACGTGTTCCGCTTCACCTCGCAGGGCAGCACCGTGCCCAACGACATGCAGGTGCAGCCGGGCTCGCACGTACCGCTGCCGTGGTTCTCGCTGCCGTTCTTCACGCTCGCGGTGTGTCTGGGCAAGCCGCGCGTCGCAGGCACGATGCGCTTCCGCTCGGCGGATCCGCGCGCCAAGGTCGACATCGAGTCCAACTTCCTCACCGACCCGGCCGACCTCGCGCGTGCCATGGAGGCGCTGCAGGTCATGGTGGCGCTGGGCCAGACGAAGGCCATGCGCGCCCTGGGCACGTTTTTCTTTCCGAGCGAGCGCGTGGTCACGAATCCAGAGCTGCTCGAGCCGTGGATCCAGAAGCGCTGCGGCTCGGGCTTTCATCCCTCGGGCTCGGTGCCCATGGGGCCCGACGGATCGCCCGACGCCGCCACCGACGGCCGCGGGCGCGTGCGCGGCTTGGAAGCGCTGCTCGTCGCCGACGCGAGCTTGATGCCCACCATCCCCAGCGCCAACACGCACCTGGCGACCTTGATGATCGGCGAGCGCTTCGGCGCCTGGCTCCGCGACGGCGAGCTCTGAAGTCAGCGCGGTGCGGGGATGGTCGTGTCCGGATCCGGCGCGAGCTCCGGGTTGGGGATCAGCGAGAGCAGCATCACCGACACGCCGATGGCCGCGTCGTGCCAGCGCAGGAACGACGAGGTGTGGCCCATCAACAAGCCCATCAACACGATGAGCGCGCCCATGACCGTCGTGCCGTACCGCACCCGCGTGTCGGCAAAGGCCATGGCCTCGGTGGCCACGATCACGCCGGTCATGATCAGCCCCAGCATCAGGGTGGTGTTCGCGGTGCGCTCCCAGACGAAGCACGAGAGCCACATCCAGATCGCCAGGCCGATGGTGGCCAGCCGCGCGAGCGCGCCCAGTGGGATTTTCATTTGACCTCAAACGAATTGGTTTGAGCTCAAACTAACTCGCGCGCCGCGCCGACGCTAGAAGAGTTCGAGCTGGGCGCTGGCCTGGAGCGGCCGCGCATCGAGACCGCGGGCGCGCAGAGCCTGGGCCAGGTGCTCGCAGTGGCCGTGCACGGTGAAGACCTTCTTCGCGCCGGTGCGCAGCGCGTAGTCCACCAGCCCGGGGAAGTCGGCGTGGTCGGAGAGCGGCAGGAGCTCGTCGGCGCCGCGGCCCTTGCCGTGACCGCCGTCCAGCGCCCAGCCCGTGAGCATCACGGTTCGAGGTTGGCGCAGCTTCTCCAGCGCACCGCTCCGACGCAGGTTCGGCGGCAGGAAGAGCACCTCGCGCTCGTGCAGCTCGCCGTCGAAGCGACGCACCGGCGGCAGCGTGACGCCGTTCTCGCGGTAGAGCTCGCAGACCTCGTGGATGGTGGCGTGCGCCGCGAGCCCGAAGCCGGCCTCGCCCAGACAGCGGATCGCCTCCTGGCTCTTGCCCAGCGCGTAGCCGAGCACCACCGGCGACTGGCCACTGGCGAAGCACCTCTCCACGAAGCGGCGCAGCAGGCCAAACACCTCGGCGCGCGGCGGGAAGACGTAGCGCGGGTGTCCGAACGTGGCCTCGATGACGAGCACGTCGCACGCCGCAACCTCGACCGGCTCCGCGGTGAGGCTGCCGTGGACGTTCAAGTCGCCGGTGTAGACGACGGATCGTCCTTCGCGCGTCACCCGGAGCTGCGCCGAGCCCAGCACGTGCCCGGCGGAGAACAGCTCCAGCGTCAACGGCCCGAGCTCGAACGGCTGCCGGTAGGGCACGGAGAGCGGCTCTTCGAGCTTGCCCAGGCGCGAGGCCATGAGCGCGAGCGTCGGCCGGGTGGCGATGACCCGCGCGTGCCTGGCGATGTGGTCCGCGTGCGCGTGGGAGACGAAGGCCAGCTCCTGCTTCCGCGGCGCGTCCAGCCACAAGGGATAGCTCGAGAGCCGCATCCCCGAGGGGCCGAGCTCGACGTCCACGCGGGCCATGCGCCTTCCTACCACGCCGGGCCGTCAGCGCTTGACCGCTCGGCTGCTGCAGTCGCGAACGGGGCGCGTACCTACCTTGTGTTCACGGCCAAGGGGTTCCCATGCGGGCGATGCTGGCGGCGGTGGTGTTGGTCTCCGGGCTCGGCGTCGGCGTGGTCGCTGCGCCGCTCGCTCGAAAGGTGACGGCCGCACCGGCTGCGCCCGCGCCGGCGCCCGCGGCGAAGATGACGGAGCTGCGCGTGCGCGACGTGGTGCCGCTCGCCTCTGTGCACCAGGCGGCGGTGATCCTCACGCCCGTCGAGGGCGACATGATCGTTCCGGTGCTCATCTCCGAGGATGAGGGCGAGCAGCTCTCGAAGCTGCTGCGCGGCAAGGCCTCGGAGGGCGGGCTCCTGCGGCAGGCGCTGTCGAAGATCGGCGGCAAGCTGGTGCGCGTGGAGCTGATGGCGCTGCAGGGTGACTCGGTGACCGCGCAGGCCATCGTCGACACCGGCGGGCACAGCGTGACCCTCCAGGGCAGCGCCGCGGACACCATCGGCCTCGCCGTGGAGAAGCACGTACCGGTGATGGCCAGCAAGGCCGTGATGGACGGCCTCGGGCTCACCCGCGAGCAGATCCGCGCGCTCGTCCGCGGCCAGCCCGACGGCGACGACGACTCGCCCAGCCAGCCCGGCCAGGGAAAGTCCGGCGGCGAGAAGGAGATCTCGCCGGGAGACACCAACTCCATCTCGCTGTAACCGATTGGTTAAGCGGCGAACCGCGCGACCTGCTTGCTGAGGTCGTAGAGCCAGTCGCCGCGCTCGGTCTCGGGCAGCGGCTCGGCGCCGGAGAGCTCGCGCTCGCGCATCCGGTTGTACACGCGCTCCAGCACCGGCTTGAGCTGCACGGCGTCGTAGAGGTTGTACTCGATCATCGTCAGCAGCGCCGCGCGGTCGCCCGTGTCCCGCCAGGCGCGCCAGAGCCGCACCGCCTCGAAGCCGTTGATGCCTTGCAGATGCAGCGGCCGCTCCAGCCCCATCTCCTTCTCGATGGACTTGAGCCCGCCGTCGATGCCCGCATGCCGCCCCGCGAACCGCACGTCGATGTGCGCAGTGGGCAGCTTCAGCCCGCGAAAGGCCCGCTCCAGCACCGGCACGTCGAAGCAGCTGCCGTTGAATGTAACCAAAAGCTTCATATCCGCGGCGAAGGTCGGGAAGTCGTCGAGGTTGAAGCCGTTCACGAAGGACCGCACCTGGCCGCGGTGCAGCACGCCGATGGCGGTGATCTCCGCGGTGTCGCGGGTGCCGTCGGTCTCGATGTCGAGGTACGCGGCCTCGTGCGCGAAGTGCGGGAAGAGCCGCCACCGCTCGCGCGCGGGAATCAGCTCCAGCAGCGCCGCCAGGTCCTTCGCCTCGAGCGCCGCGCGCGCCTTGGCGATGGCCTCGCGCAAGAACGGGTCGATCTTCTCCGAGCAGGTCACCTGGTTCTCGGGCAGATCCGCCCAGGTCATCACCCCGCGGCGCCAGAGATCCTTCTCGCGCGCGGGCCCGATGGTGCGGATGAGCTGGAAGGTGCGCTCGATCATTCAGGGCAGCTTCGAAAGCAGCGGCAGGAACGGCACGTCGGCTTCTGCAAACGCCAGCGTACGCAACTCTTCGGCTGTTCCCCAGCGTAGGGCCTGCCCCTGACGCGCCTGAGGCTCTCCCGACACCAGCCGGCACCGGAACAAGTCCAGCGTCAGCGCCAGGTCGGGGTAGTCGTGGTGGTTCGTCGAGACCAGCGCGCCGACTTCCACCACGCAGCCCAGCTCCTCGTGGATCTCGCGCGCCAACGCCGCCTGGGGCGTCTCGCCGGGCTCCACCTTGCCGCCGGGGAACTCCCAGAGCCCACCGCGCGCGGTGTTCGCGGGACGCTGCGCGGCGAAGAAGAGGCCGTCGCGCTCGATGAGCGCGGCCACCACGTGCAGGCGCTTGCGGTTCTCGCTCAACCCGGCGGCCGGGCCACGCTCAGCGCGTAGAGGTAGCCGAAGTTCGAGAGCACGTAGAGCGCGTTGCGGTTCACGGCCGGCGGCGCGGAGATGCCGCGGCCGGGGTCGAACACGCGCTTGGGGGCGCCGCTCTTGCGATCGATGAAGGCCAGCGCGCGCGTGGTGGGCACGATGAGGTAGCGCGAGAGCAGCGTCGGCTCGCCCGCGTAGCCCTCGGGCACGGGCAGCTGCCAGTGCGTGGCCCCATCCGCCGCGGACAGCCGCGCGATCGCGGTGGCGCTGCCGGTGAAGAGGTCATCGCCGTCGAGGAGCAGGTTGGTCACGCCGGCGATGGCGTTGGTCCAGACGGTGGCGCCCGTGGTCTCGTCGAGCTGGAACACGCCGCTGGTGTACGAGGCGAAGTACACGTGGCCCTGGTCGTCGACCTGCGGGCTGGCGTGGGCGTCCGGAAACTGGTGCGCGGTGGAGAGCTGGCGCGTCCACTTCACGCTGCCGTCGGCGGCGTCGAAGCACATCGCCGCGCCGTCGGAGAAGCCGAGGAAGAGCTTGTCGCCGTCGATGGCCGGCGTGCCCGCGCCGCGGATGGTGAACTCCGCGGCCACGTCGCGGCGGTACTGCCACTTCCAGGCGCCGGTCTCCACGTCCACCGCGAAGATCGAGTCCGAGAAGCTGGCCACGTAGACGATGCCGTTGGCGACGACGGGCCGCGTGCCCAGCTCCTCGTTCGCGCGGTAGATCCAGCGCTGGCTGCCGTCCGCCGTGGAGAGCGCGAGGAGAGCGCCGTCGCCGGTGGGCACGAGGACCTTGTCGCCCTCGACGGTGATGCCGCCAAAGAACGGGCCCTTCACGGGGTGCTCCCAGAGCAGCACGCCGTCCTGGTCGAGGGCGCGCACGAAGCCGTCGCGGCTGGCCACGTACACGCGGCCCGAGTCGTCGACCGCAGGGCGCATGAACTCGCGCGGCGTCCACTCCAGGAACTCCGGCTCGGTGAGCTGGCGGCGCCAGCTGACGCTGAACACGGCGTCCGAGCCGGCCTTGGGCAGCTGGCTGGAGTCGAGCTGCTCGGCCGCGAAGTGGTCGCGCTTGGTGATGAGCCGCGCGGCCGGGTTGGCCTGGCCCTGCTCGGCCGCTTGCGCGGCGCACCCCAGAAGCCCGAGCGCCAGTGCGCTCGCGAACGCGCCCCCTCGGGTCACGGGTTACTCCGCCTTCGACGGGATGGGGTTGAAGGGCACGCCGCCGTCCGGCGTGGCGGCCACCGCGCGCGGCGGCGGCTTGACGCCCTCGGTGGCCAGCATGGCCAGGCGATCACCGGCCTCGCGGCTGGCGTCGGAGTTGGCGAAGCCGTCCTTCACGTCGGCGTAGGCGTTGGCGGCGTCCTGCTTCTTGCCTTGCAGCTCCAGCATGCGCGCCTTGCCCAGCGCCGCGCGGTCCTTGAGGAACGAGTGGGGCGCGTCGCGCTGCAGGGTCTCGTACGCGGTCGCGGCGGCGGCGTAGTCCTTCTTCGCCTCGGCCACCTTGGCCAGGCCCAGCTCGGCCAGCGAGCGCATGGCGGTGTCGTCGCCCGCGCCGGAGACGAACTCGGTGTAGCTGCGCTGCGCGTCGTCGAGCTGGCCCAGCTTGAGCTGCGCGTCGCCGAGGGGCAGGAGCGCGGAGTGCGCGGCGTCGGTGCCGGGGTGCTTGGCGATCACTTCCTTCATGGCCGAGGCGATGGCGGCCTGCTTCTCGGCGTCGGTCTTGAACGGGGCCTCGTCGGCGGGCGGCGGGGTCTCCGGCTTCTCTTCCTCTTCGCCGGCCACCGGGCGCGCGGCGACCTTCAGGGCCTTGCCCAGATCGGCGCCGGCGGCGGTGCGCGCGTTGGCCTGGTGAGCATCCACGGCGGCGAAGGCGATCGCGCCGGCGGCCACCACAGCCAAGCCGATGCCGATCTGCTTGCTGTTGGCGGCGACCTGGTCCCAGATGCCCATGCTGGCCTTCAGGAACGCGTCGGGTGCCTTGAGCTCGTCTTTCTTGGCCACGGTGAAACCTCGACAAAGTGCAAAGCGGCGCGCGCGGTTGCGAATGCGGGCCGGGCGCCAGTTTCGGGGCGCGGAAGGCGGCGGACTGTAGGGGCGACCCTATTCACTGTCAACGCAGGAAGACGCCCTGTCGGACGGTGGATTTCGCCGATCAGCAGACGGTCACCTGGCGGACGCGCAGCCCGCGCTGGGCCAGGGTCTCGCGCAGCTTCGCGACCTGACCGGCGAGCGCACGCCGTCCATCGCCGCCGCGCGCCTGCAGCCGAAGCGCGACTTCCCCTTTGCCCGTGCGGACGACCTCCACCTGCGCCGCATGCCCCTCGGCCAGGCTGAGCGCGAGCGCGGGACCTTCCGCGCGCGCGAGCAGCTCCGCGTGCGTGAGCAGCTGCTCGATCTTTTGGGCCAGGGCTTCAGCGCGGACTGCCGGCGGCGTCGCGGGGACGGGCGCGGCATCGGGCGTCGTCGAAGTCGTCGGGGTGGGCGGCGTCGCGACAATCGTCGGCTGCTCGAGCTTTTGCGGCGCGTGGTGCAGCTCGGGCGCGAGGATGGCCGCGATGGTCGCGGCGATCCGCTTGATCTCCGGACGATGGACCTCAGCCTCCGCGCGTCGACCGACCAGCACCTGCGCGTTCTGCGCGCTCGCCTTCTCGGATCGCGCCAGCACGTCACCGCCCTTCGACGCGAGCTTCGGCGCGGTGGCCGGCTTGGGCTGGAGCTTCGAAGGCCTGGTCGCCACGACCGGCTTCTGCGCCTTCTTCAGCGCCTGCTGGAACGACGCCTTCGGTTGAGCCTGCTGGCGCTTCTGGGCCTCGTCGACGCGCATGACACACCTCCGCCCGACGGCATTTGCAGCCGCCATGCCGCTCGTGAAATCAACAGCTTGCGGTGTGGGGTGACCGCCGGGCGATCACTGCTTGGTGTGCGAGAACGCGTTCGGCGCTTCGGCCCGCTTGGCCTTGGGCGTGTAGCCGTAGGGCGAGAGGTCGTTCACGGCGATGTCGCAGTTGGCCACGTCGCGCGGGGTGGCCAGCGAGGGCCAGCTGCGCCAATCCGCGTCCGGGAAGATCGACGCGTCGCGGACCTCGACGTACTCCATGTTCGGCCCGATGTCCCAGAGGTGCCCCTTCACCAGCACCCGCGTGCCGCGGACGAGCTTGGTGAGATCCACGCTCTGGTTGTCGACGAGCCGCGCGCGGATCTGCAGCTGCGGCACCTGACCCGATCCGGGAACGCCTGGCACGGGCGGCTTGGGCTGGCCGAGCGGAAAGCCGACGATGGCCCACGTCGGCAAATCCACAGGCGGCGGCTCCTCGGCGGCAGGCTTCTTTTTCGACTTCTTCGACTTCTTGGGCGGCTCGGGCGGCGCCTGCTTGGCCACGTCCCAGAGCAAGAGGCCGCCCCAGGCGATGTCGCGGTCCATGTACTTGTCGCGGAACTTGTCCTCGGCGGCGTCGACGGCCACCGACGGAGCGAGCTTCACCTCGCGCGCATAGCGGTCGAGCAGGGCGGGCACGGTGAAGCTGAAGCTGTCGATGAGCCCCACGGACTCCGAGTCGAGCTTCATGCGCGCGGTCGAGATCGGCGCCGCGAGCTGCGTGCGGTACAGCTCGGCCGACTGGAGCCACTCCGGCGGGACCTTCTTGTCGATGAGCGTTCGCCGGACCATCGACGCCAGGAACGCGGTGGCCGGAAAATCGGGCGTCACGATCGAGCGGTTCAGGCTCTGGAGCAGCTCGGGATCGACGTAGAAGTTCTGGTCCTTTCGGTGCAGGTACGGCAGCGCGTCGGAGTAGGCCACCAGCAGCGTGGCCAGGATGCGCCGGCAGCTCTCGTCCTTCGGCGGCTGGGCGAGCGCGGCGTAGATCTGGGTCTTGAGGAAGCGACGGTCGCCGTCCTCTTCGCGGTAGACGGGCGGCTTGCCATCGCCGAAGAGCTCGGGATCGACCACCTGCGCGAAGGCCGGGGCCGCGCCGAGCATCACCACGAGGCCAGCCACGGTTCGCAGGAGCGTGTGCATCGCCTCGCAGCCTACCAGCGGTGCGCCTGCTTCCAAACGGCGGCCGCGGTTTGCGCTGGACAGCGCGGGGATCGGGTCCTAGCTTCCGCGCGCCCATGGCCAAGAAGAAGCACGAGGAAAAAGCCTCCGGTTCCCAGGAGAGCGGCGCGCCCGAGCTGACGGCCGCGTGGGCCGCGCTCGATCGGGGCGATGTGCGCACCGCCCGCCGCGACGCGAAGGCCGTACTGGCCGGAAGCGCGTCTGACGGCGTGAAGGCCGAGGCGCGCGACGTCCTGTCCCGCACGGGGCTCGAGCTCGGGATCCGGCTCACGCTGGCGGGCATGCTGGTCGCGGTGATCGTGATTGTCATCGCCCTGGCGAGCCGGTAGCCAAATCGCCCTCGGCCGCGCTGAGGGCTATTCTCTGCCCAGATGGATTTCCTGAACGCGCTGGCCAAGGCTCTCGAGTCGTTTCACCACGCGGATCCCGCGGGCTGGTTCGGCTGGCGCAGCATGCTGGGGCCGCACGTCGCCTTCGGCGCGATCGCGGTGGGGCTCTTCTGTCTCACGCTCGGCGCACGGGAAGGCATCTTCCGCTTCGTGGCCGTGCCGCTCGGCGTGCTGATGGGCGTCGCGCTCACCGGGCCCGTGCAGGAGCTGCTCAAGAGCACCGCCATTCCGCCCAGCGCGATCGCCCTCGGGCTGCCCGGGGCGCTCGGGCTGCTCTCGGGATTCTTGCCGCACACCATCGCCTTCGTGACCCTCGGTGGCGTGGGCGCGCTCGCGGGCGCCGCGGTGATGGGTGAAAACGAGATGGTGATGGGCGCCGTGCCCGGCTTCTTCATCGCCGGCGTGCTGGGCATCGTGCTCTCGCGCGTGGTGGACACCATCGCCTCGGCGGCGTTCGGTGCGCTGCTGGTCGTGGGCGGGCTGTGGGCCGCGTTCCCCAAGGGTGGCGTGGGCAAGCTGCTGGAGAGCTCGCCCTGGACGCCGGCCATCATCGGCGCGCTGCTGCTGGCTGGCGGCGCCGCGCTGCAGCTCGTGCTGCACGAGAACGCCGACGATCGCGCGACTCGAAAAGCCGCGGCGCTCGACAAGAAGAACCGCGAGAAGGACGACCGCGCCCGCGAGAAGCGGTTTGCGTCGTACGGCCAGAAGTAGGGGAGCGTGAGGTCCGGAAGCGTCCTCTCCCTGCCGCCTCCGGACCCCGAACAGCGACCAGCGAGACGCTAGGTACCACAACCGCCCCGCGGGCGACCAGACGCCCCGGGAAAAATTTCGCGAGGTCCTGCGTGCGACGACTGCTCATCCTGCTGCTGCTGGCGAGCGCGTGTGCGAGCCATCGACCGAAGCCCGTCTCGGAGATGGACGTCGACGAGTTCGCACAGGCCGTCCACGCGAAGATCCAGGAGGCCGACGCGGAGCTCGCCGCCAAGCCCGAGGCCGCGCTGGTGGATGTGCGTTTCGCGCAGGCTTTGATCATCCAGCCGCCGCTCTCGGTCTTGGGCGACATCAGCAAGCTCGTGCCCATCCTCAACGACGTCGCGCAGGCGTATGGGCGGGTGGCGCCGCCGAACGTCGGCTGGATCGGCGATGTGGCCCAGGTCTCGCTCGACCACGGCGACGCCAAGAGCGCGCTCGACTGGCTCAACCTGAACCAGGACGTCTTCGACAACGGCGGCGACGCGGCCCAGAAGCGCTTTGCCCAGCTGGTCGGCGAGGCGAACAAGAAGCTCTTCCCGCCGCCGGATCCAAAAGAGGTGAAGGCCAAGGCCTGCGTCGACGAGGTGATGAAAGACGACCTGGAAGGCCGCTATCTGGATGCCATCCGCGCGGCCAAGCCAGGCGGGCCATGCGCTGCCGGCGTCTTCGAGGCCTCGGTTCGCGCCGCCGAACTTCAAATCCTGGTGCGCGCCCGGACCTCGTCGTGCGACGCGGTGGGCTTCACCGTCCAGGTGCTCGACGTGCTCAACCGCGATCTCAAGGCGCTCGACCCGGGCGCCGAGCTCGAGGCGCGGCACCGCACCGAGGTTCCGCGCTGTGAGCTGGAGGTGCGAAAGGCGCTCTTCAAGGGCGATCGCGACGCGGCGCGCGCGGGGCTGGAGAAGCTCAAGACCTGGAAGCCGCCGCCGGCCAGCGTGGACGAGCTCGAGGCGAAGCTGGAGCAGAAGTAGCCCTTCGGTCGACCGCGCCGCCGAACGCCCGTGAAACGTGTGCTTCGCGTCCTCGGCCGCGTGGAGGTTCGACGACTGGAACGAATCGAGGTGCCCTACCAGCAGGTGGTGGTTCTCGCCCGGCTTCCCTTCTTCGTTCTCGCAGAGCGTGATCAGGTTGCGCGGATCTCGCTCGAGCTCTCTCCGTCCGGGTGGAGCGGGACGACCTGACGCACCGCGGTCTCCTCGGGCTGCACAGACCCGAAGGGCGCCGCTCCGGCGAGCGCGGCGCCCTGTCGTTCCCTGCAACCGGAGCATCAGTGCGAAGCCCCGTTCGTCATCGGGTCACCCGGCGCGGCCCCGTTCGGCGGCGCCGCGGCGGTGCTCGCGGGCGTGCTTGGCTGCGCCACCGCCGCGGAGGTCGCTGCGTCGAAGGGCTCCACCTGCGACCTCAGCGCCGTGAGCAGGCTGGCCGGGTCGTACGACTGGCCGTCGATGATGAACGACTGCCCGCTCGTCAGCGTGGCCTGCACCCCGTGGATGAGCTGGTTGAGCTTGTGGTCAAGCGTCTCTGCGGTCCTGGTCGACATGGCACGACTCCCCGGTCGTGTTCAGCGGCTGGGCACTGGGCTTCGCTGCGGTGTTGAGCGAAATGCTCAACGGACCAGGTCCAAAGCAGGCGCCGTGCCACCCCGCCGGCACCGCCGAAGTTGCTGGAAGTCGTCATGGAAGCGGAAGTGCCCGCTCCCCGAGCAGGCCTTCTTCGTGGCTTCGTTTCCGCACTGCGGAATTCGTGAGGAGCGGGGGCAGCGATGCCAACAGCGCGAAAGCTCAGCAAAAGGAACCCAGGGGGCCATCTGGACGCGGTGCGGGCGCCATTCCGCAGTGCGGAATGACCGAGCCTCGCGAGAGGGATTCCATTCAATAGAAGCGACAATCGATAACGTCGCCTGTCGTGTCCGTGGGATGGAG
>JAFEBB010000069.1 GCA_018266075.1 Deltaproteobacteria bacterium
CCATGACCACGGCGTTGTCGTTGCTGATGCCGATGTCGACGTCCTTCTTGCCGCCCAGGCCGCCCACGCCGTTGCCGTAGGCGCCCGTGCCGCCGCCGCGACCGTGCGTGCCGATGGCGCCGATGCCGACGGTGTTGCCCATGCCGCCGCCGCCCATGCCGGTGCCCTTGAGGCCCAGGCCGCCGAGGCCGCCCGAGTTACCGACCTGGTTGCCGAACATGTTGCCCACGGCGCTCTTGAGATCGCCGCCGAGGCCGCCGGAGCCGAAGATGGTCTGGATGCCGCCGTTCTTGGAGCCGAAGAGCGAAGTGACCATCGCCTTGGCGCGGTCCTTGGCGTTCGGGTCGATGGCCTTCTGACCCGAGCGCATCTTCGTGTTGTCCTTCATCGTCTTCACGCCCATCTTGCCTTCGTCGCCGGCGTGCTTGGCCGCGGCCTCGCCGTCGTTCTTCTTCTTCTCCGCCTGCAGCTTCTCGAGCAGCGGGTTCTTCTTCTTCTCCTCTTCCTTGAGGAGGAACTTGGCCACCACGGCCGGCTTCTTGAGCAGGTCGTCGTTGAGTGCGTCGTCGTCGTTGCTGAAGTTCTTCGCCGAGATCACGAACGCGCCCGTGATGAACAGGATCAGCAGGAGCAGGTTCACGAAGCGGTAGTCCATCCGCTCCGCCCAGGGCACGAAGACCTTCTTCGGCAGGGGCGCGAAGGCGAACTCCGCGCGCACGCCGCCCAGATCCGCCCAGAGGAAGTCGTTGGTGCCCAGGGAGATGGTCTTGGCGCCGTCGTCGCTGGAGAGCCGGCGGCTGTCCTTCAATTGCACCGGGCCGGAGCCGTCGTCGATCTCGCCGATGGCGCGGCTGGGCACGCGGACCACGAAGTCGTGGCCGCCGCCCTTGAGGAGCTGGAACTCCGCGGCGCCGAGCTTGTCGGCCTCGAGCACGAAGCCCGCCTTGGGCGTGGTGCCGACCACGAAGTCGGCCGGCTTCTCGAACTGGTGCACCGCGAGGATCTGGTCGCCCCAGACGAAGCGGATCTGCAGGCCCACGTTGCCCGAGGTATCCGTGCGCGGACGCGTGGGCTTGATGGGCGTGGCGGCCACGGCGGCGCTCGGCGGACGCGCGACCTTGGCCGGCGTCATCACCACGTTCTCGGGCGGCGGCGGGGGCGCGGCGTGCCCGTTCATGGCCGGAGCCGGAGCGGGCGCGGCGACCTGCACGGGAGCCGGCGCCGGCGCGGGAATGTTGACGGGCGCAGTGACCGGCTGGGCGGCCATCGCGGCGGCAGCGGCCACCTGCTGGGTCTGCTCGGTTGGCTCCGTCTGGCGGACAGCGGGCAGGCCATTGGTGGCCCCGGCGCGCTGCTCCACCAGGATGCGCGTGTTTCCCACGCGGATCTCGTCGCCGAACGAGAGCGGGCTCTTGTTGACCCGCCTGCCGTTGACGTACGTGCCTTCCATCGACCCCATGTCGGTGATGGAGAGCTTGCCCTCGGTGGCGTCGATCACCGAGTGGATGCGCGAGACCTTGTCGTCGTCGAGGCACAGGTGCGCGCTCGCGAGCCGGCCAATCTTGATGATGTCGCGCTCGTACTCTTTCGAGGTGGTGAGCGCGTCACCCTTGAAAACCTTGAGCGTCAGCGGGATGGCCACGGTGCGCCTCCGACGAATTTCGTTGGGCAGTACGACATCGCAACTGCCCCAAAAGTTTCTGCCGCGCCTCTCAGCGCAGCTCCTGGCTCGACGCCAGCACGCGATCTGCGAAGCTCTCGCGCACCTGGATGATCGAGCTGTGCTTCACCTGCGGATCCACCAGCACGATGATGCCGCCGGGTACCTTGCGAGCGCCGTCGACGGTGTCGCCGTCGAGGTTGATCTTGGTGACCGGCGGCGGCGGCTTGGGCGCCGGCCTGGTCTGGCCAAAGGCCAGCGCGGGCACGGCCAGGACGGCGACCAACGCGAGCTTGTGCATCAGAGCTCCCCCACGGATTGAAGGACCTTGTCCTTGAACTCTTCGCGAATCTTGATGAGGTTGGAGTGGCGCACCTTCTTGCGCGACTCCACGTACTCGCCGTCGGGCTTGGTGAGATCGCCCTGGATGGTGTCGTCTTCGAAGTTGATGACCGTCTTCTTCTCGTAGGTCACCGTAGCGCCGGCCGGGGGCGGACGGCCGCCGGCAAACGCAACCGAGCTCGACAGCAGGCTCAAAGCAACGATCACGCGCTTCATGGTGCCACTCCTGCTCAATACGAAAACCCAGCGTACCACAGGGAAAACCCGGCGCTCTTACTTGGCCGAGTCCGGCGGTTCATCATTGTCCACGGGCGACGGCGGCTGTTTCTCCGAGGGCTTGGGCGCAGCGGCCTCTGCCGGGGCGGCAGCAGGCTTTTCCCCAGCTTTTTCAGCAGGCTTCACCGGTCCGCCGGCGGCGGGGGCGCTCGCGGGCGCGGCCACGGGCTTGGCGCCGCCGGTCGCAGCAGGGGCCGCAGCGGGAGCACCCGCAGGCGGAGCGCCATTCGGAGCCGGAGCGCCGGCCGCGGGCGGCTTGTCCTTCTCGGAGGCGGCCTTGTTCTTCTCTTCCTGCTCCTTGATCTTCTTGTCCATCTCCTCCTTGGCCTTCTGCTCCTTCTCCTGCTGCGCCGACTGCTGCTGGATCTGGATCAGCTGCTCGCAGGTCTTGATGGACTCGTAGACTGGGTGATCGCCGGGGATGGAGCCGGCCTTCTGGATGAAGGTCTTGTAGTCCTCGAGCGCCTTGTCCGGCAGCGACTTGTTCTTCTCGAAGATCAAACCCTCGGCGTAGTAGACCTCGGCGTTGTTCTCATCCAGCTTCTTGACCTCCGCGTACTGCTGGAAGGCCTTGTCCACCTGGCCGATGCCCTTGTAGGCGATGCCCAGGTCGAGGTGCGCCGCGGCGCTCTTGGGCTGGTACTGCGCGAGCTTCTCGTACTGCACCGCGGCGCCGGCGTAGTCGTGGTGCCGCACGGAGATCGTGGCGAGCGCCTGGCGCGCGGGCAGGTAGTCGTCGCGCTCTTTCACCGCGTGGCGGAACTGCTCGATGGCCCGGACCTCGTCCTTCTGGGCCACGGCGATCTGCCCCATGGTGAAGTAGAGCTCCGGGTCCGACGCGTCGAGCTTGGTGGCGCGCAGGGCCACGAGCTCCGCGAGCGAGTAGTTCTTCTCGTCGAGGTACACCCGCATCATGACCTTGTAGGCCGTGAGGTTCTTCGGGTCGCGCATGAGCGACTCGCGCGCCAGCTTCAGCGCCTGCTCACCCTGCCCTTGCGCCTCGTAGAGCGCCGCGATGCGCGCGCGCGAGCCGCCGTCCTGCGGGTACTTGGTCACCATCTCCTGGTACGTCTGGATGGCGCGATCCTGGTGGCCGGCGTTCTCCTCCATCACCGCGAGGTTCTCGGCTGCCTGGCGCAGCGAGGGCTTCTTGGCCAGGGCCTTCTCGTACATCTCCTTGGCCTCATCCGGCTTGTGCTGCTTCTCGTAGATGACGCCCAGGTTCAGGTAGACCTCGGCGAAGTCCTCGTCCATCGCCGCGACCTGCTTGAACTTGCGCTCCGGCTCGGTCCAGTCGGGCTTCTCCGCGGCCTGCGTGGCCTGGAACGACTTCACCGCGTCGTCGAAGGCGCGCTGGGTGTGCGCGTCGGGGACGTCCTGCTGCGCGGCCTCGGGCTTGGGCCTGGCCGGCCTGGAAGCCGTGTTCGTGGCCACCGGCCTCTGCTCGGGCGCGGGCTGGCTGGTGGCGCAACCCGCCAGCGCGAAGACGACGCCCACGACGATCTGACGAATGTGAGTGCGCGTCTTCATCAGTTCACCACGTCTGTCGGCTCATCCGAAGGGGCCGAGTTGGTTTTGGCCGGAGGCGTGTCGTTCGTAGGCGGGTTCGACGGGGGCGGCGTGTTGTTCGCGGGCTGCGTCGAGACCGGGCCCTTCTTCGGCGCGTCCTCTTCGTTCGCGGGCGGCTTGTCGTCCGGGTTCTCGGCCGAGGCGGCCTTCTGGCCCGGCGGGTTGTCGCCCTGCTGCTGAGCGGTCTTGGGTGCCTCCACCTTCTCCGCCGGCTCGGTCTCCTCCTTGTCCGGCGTGGGGATGGGCTGCACGGCGGTGAGGATGCCGGTGCCCTCCTTCGGCTCGGGGAGGTTCTTCAGCTCGGCGAAGGTCTCCGTGACCTTGGGGAACTTCTCGGGCGCGAAGTCCTCGCTGAGCAGCTTGAGCGAGCGCTCCGAGCATTCGTTGTACGCCGAGAGCTCGCGGCTCTTGGCGACGGCGAGCTCGTAGGCCTCGGCGGCCTTCTGGTGCTGGGTGTCGGCCGGCTCGGCGAGACCTTCGCGAATACCGTCCTGAACCTCCTGCGGCAGGCTCGAGGGGATCTTCTGCTCGCGGATCGACTTCTCGAGGTTGGCGTAGGCGTCCCCGATCTTCATCAGCGCGCAGATGCCGGGCCCGGCGACCTTGAAGTTCACGGTCTCGGTGTAGGCCTTCTGCACCACGCCCAGCTTCTTGCCCTTCTCCTCGAGCTGCTTCTTGAATTCTTTGATCTTCGCCGGCGACGACACGTTCAGCTTGAGCGGCGTGCGCACGTACTCGTTGTAGTTGGGCTCCTGCGCGGCGTAGTGCGCCCAGGCGACCTCTTCGAGCGCGAGGCCCTCGACCTTCTTCTTCTGGGCCGAGTTCATCTTTGCGTAGAACTTGGCGATCTCTTCGCGCTTCTTCTCAGCGCCCTTCTTGTTTCCGGACTTCTGCATCAGCTTGGCGATCTTCGCCTCGGCGGTGATCACCTTCTCCGGATCCTTGAAGTACTTCTTCTCGTAATCCATGTACTGGCCGACGGCCTTGCCCACCGCGTTCTGCTTTTCATAGAGGCCGGCGATCGACGTGAACACGGCCTCCGAGTCCTTCGCGTTGGGCCACATGTCCAGGTACATGTTGCGGTCGGCGAGCGCCTGCTTGAACTGACCGAGGCCCTCGCGGAACACGCCGGCGTTGAAGAGCGCGGCCTGGGCCTTCGATTCGTCGTAGTGCTGGGGCGCCGCCTCGGCCTTCGCGCCGCCCTTCGACATCATGGCCGCGGCCTTCTTGCCCTTGCTGGCCTTCTTGCCGCCGCCCTGGAAGTTCTTGAGGCCGCCCGCAAGGCCGCTCTGCTTCTGGAAGTTGTGCGCGTAGAGCTCGTAGGCCTCGGCCGCCGCCTCGAAGTCGCCCACGCTCTCGAAGGCCTCGCCGTTGGCGTAGAGCGCGTCGGGCACGAACTTGGAGGTCGGGTACTCCTTCACCAGGCGCGAGCGCACGGCGAGCGAGTCGTCGAAGTGGTGGGCCTTGAAGTAGTCGATGCTCGCGTTGGAGAGCGCGGCGTCGCTGAGCGCGCTCTTCGGGAACTCGTCCACGAAGCCGAGGTACTTCTTGGCGGCCGCAGCGAACTGGCCCTTCGCCTCGTAGGAGGCCACCAGCTTGAACGCGGTCTCCTCGACGACCTTCTTCAGATCGTCGTGGAGCTTGGGGTGGGCCTTCATGAGGGGCTCGATGGCCAGGTACCGCTTGGCCGTCTCGTACATGCCCGTCATGTCACCCTTGAGGTTCTTGGTGTCGACCACCAGGTTGCACGCGTACTCGGACACCTCGTGCGTGGGGTGGTTCACGCAGAGATCGTCGAAGCGCTTCGACGATTCATCAAAGTAATTGTACTTATAATAAATCTGCGCGGCCTTATATTGTATCTCGACGACCTTGTCGCCCTTGGGCACGTACTTCACGTAGTTCTCGCAGCTCTCGAGCAGCTTCTTCTGCGCGTCGGGCAGCGGGATCTGCGCGGTGGGGTTCTTCGGATCCGGCGTGGGCGGCGGAAGCTTCTTGGCCACCTCGTCCCAGGCAAGGACGGCGTCGTAGGTCGCGAGCGTGAGCCAGTGGCCGGGCTTCTGCTTCTCGGCGATGCGCTTGGCGTCGATCTCCACGACCTTGGAGTAGTTGATGGCGGCTTTGTCATACTTCTGGAGCGCGTCGTTCAACAGTTCCGCCCAGAAGAAGCTCAGGTCGTAGGTCTTCTTCGAGTTGGGGAAGATGGCCATGTAGTCGCTGTACACCTCGTTGGCGTACGCGAACGTCTGCTCGTCGCGCGTCTTCTTGGCCTCGTTGTGCCAGTTCACCGCGAGGTTCGACATCACGCGCTCGGACATCTCCTTCGCTTCCGCGAGCGACTTCTTGTCGGCGTCGGTCTTGATGTTCCCGCTCTTCTCCACGTCCTCGATGATCTTCACCAGCGTGCGCAGCTGCTGGAGCGTGACCTGCTTGCGGCCCACGCGGATGACGGTGTCCACGATGCGCGCCTGGTACATGGGCGCCTCGGGCGAGAGCGGCTGCAGCTCGATGAGGCGGTGGTAGGAGATCGCCGCCTCCATGTCCTTGCCGTCGTCGTAGTAGAGGCCGGCGAGGCCCTTGAACATGCCCATCCAGTTCTGATCGCCGCCGACCTTCTTGAAGTCGTCCTCGGCGCCGCGCGGGTCGCCGTAGTGGCTCCAGGTGAGCACGTAGTCCTTGCGCGCCTCCTTCACGAGGGCGGTCTTGTTCTCCTTGGTCGTGGACTGCGCGAGGTCACCGTAGAAGATGACGGTCTTGAAGAGATCGAGCGCGGTCTTGAAGTCGCCGAGGTTGTAGTAGCACCACGCCTCTTTGTAGACGGCGAAGCCGTACACGCTGGAGTCGGGAAACTCGGCGGCATGCTTGTAGCTGGCGAGCGCCTTGTTCAGCTCGTCCTTCTTGCCGTTCGAGCCGTTGAAGTAGAACTCGCCGAACGCCAGCCACGCGTCGGGGATGTACTTCGACTTGGGGAAGCGGGTGATGAGCGCCTTGTAGATGCCGAGCGCGTCCTGCTCCTTGTTGGCCTCCCACAAGCTGTGGCCGAGGAAGTAGAGCACCTCGTCCATGCGATCGAACTTGGGGTACTTGGAGACGATCTCCTTGTACCGACCGATGGCCTCGGTCTGGAACTTCGCCGAGCGGGCCACGAGCGCGGTCTTCTCGTCGGTGGCCTTCTGCACCGCGGCTTCGTCCTTGCGGTCCTTCGCCGCGAAGATCTCGTCGTCCTTCCGGTTGCTCTCGAAGAAGTAGTACTTGCTCTCTTCGAAGTAGAGCTCGCCCAGGCGGAAGAGCAGCTTGGGCATCTCGTGATCGTCGCTGCCCAGCGCGATGATCTTCTGCAGCGTCTCGATCTGCTCGTGGCGCTTGCTGGCGACCTGCAGCTCCACCTGCTGCTGGAACTGATCGACCTTGAGGGTCGGGTGCTCTTCGATCTTCTGGGTCTTCTTGCGCGTGATGTCGCCGGCGAGGCTCTTGTCGGGCGACGCGCTCTGCGACTTCTTGCCGAGGTCGTCCTTCGGCGGCGGAGGCTTCACCGGCGCGGCGCTCGACACGCTCGCGACCAGCAAGCACGCACCGCTCAAAAAGCCGACGAGCACTCGACGCATGAAGACCCTTTCTCGGCCAAACAGGGACGCATCATCCTCAAGCGACTGGGGTCAGGTCAATTGCCGAGATTCCGTCCGGAAATTAGACGGACGCACTGCATCAAGCGACCTCGAATCGGACACCGGAGCGCGCACGCTCCACCTGGCCGAAGTCGGCCCGGAGTGTGTGCACTTGGAGCGGCGCGCGGAAGTCCCCGCTTGGCTACTTCGCCTTCAGCAGGCGGCGGAGCACGGTCTGGAGGATGCCGCCGTTGCGGTAGTACTCGACCTCGACCGGCGTATCGATGCGCGCGATGGCGCTGAAGCTGATGGTCTTTCCGTCCGGAGTCGTCGCCGTGACGCTGACCTTCTGGCGCGGCTTGAGCTTGTCGTTGAGCTCCTTGGCGCCGATCTCGAACGTCTCGTTGCCGGTGAGCTTGAGGCTCTCGCGGTTCTGGCCCTCTTCGAACTGCAGCGGCAGCACGCCCATGCCCACCAGGTTCGAGCGGTGGATGCGCTCGTAGCTCTCGGCGATGACGGCCTTCACGCCGAGCAGGAACGGGCCCTTCGCCGCCCAGTCGCGCGACGAGCCCGAGCCGTACTCCTTGCCCGCGAGGACGACGAGCGGCACGCCGGCCTTCTTGTACTTCTCGGAGGCCTCGAAGATGGTCATCAGCTCGCCCGAGGGCTGGAACGTGGTCCAGGGGCCTTCCTTGCCGGGCGCGAGCTGGTTACGCAGCCGCACGTTGGCGAAGGTGCCGCGGGTCATGACGCGATCGTTGCCGCGGCGCGAGCCGTAGGAGTTGAAGTCGTCCTTGGCGACGCCGGCGGCCTGGAGGAACGAGCCCGCGGGGCTCTTGGCGTCGATGTCACCGGCCGGCGAGATGTGGTCGGTGGTGATGGAGTCGCCGAGCATGACCAGCGTCTTGGCGCCGGTGATGTGCTTGATGTTGCCGGGCTCGCGCTCCAGGCCCGCGAAGAACGGCGGCTCCTGGATGTACGTGCTCTTGGCGTCGAAGGCGTAGAGCTCGCTCGCGGCCACGGGGACCTTCTTCCACTCCTCGCTGCCCTCGAACACGTTGGCGTACGACTTCTTGAACTGCTCGGGCGTGACGTACTTGCTCACCGCCTCTTCGACCTCGGCGGTCGTCGGCCACACGTCCTTCATGAAGACGGGCTTGCCGTCCTTGCCGGTGCCGAGCGGCTCGCTGTTCATGTCGATGTCGACGGTGCCCGCGAGCGCGTACGCGACCACCAGCGGCGGGCTCGCGAGGTAATTGGCCTTCACCTGCGCGTGCACGCGGCCTTCGAAGTTGCGGTTGCCGCTGAGCACCGCGGCCGCCACGACGTCGCTCTCCGCGACGGCCTTCGACACGGCCTCGGGCAGCGGGCCCGAGTTGCCGATGCAGGTGGTGCAGCCGTAGCCGACGACGTTGAAGCCGAGCTGCTCAAGGTACGGCAAGAGCCCCGCGGCCTTCAAATAGTCGGTCACCACGCGCGAGCCAGGCCCAAGCGAGGTCTTCACGAACGGCTTCGACGAGAGGCCCTTCTCCACGGCCTTCTTGGCGACGAGGCCCGCGGCCACCAGCACCGACGGGTTCGACGTGTTCGTGCACGAGGTGATCGCAGCGATCACCACCGAGCCGTTCTTGAGCTCGGTCTTCTGGCCCTTCATCTCCACGGGCGCGGTCTTGGTGAGCGCGTCGCCCGCGAGCGCGAAGCCGCGATCCTTGATGGGCGCCGCCAGCGCGGTGTTGAAGGCCTTCTTCATGTCCTTCAGCGCCACCCGATCCTGCGGGCGCTTGGGACCGGCGAGGCTCGGCTCCACCTTGGAGAGATCCAGCTCGAGCGTGTCGGTGAACTCCGCGTTCGCCGCCGACGACGCCCAGAGGCCCTGCTCTTTGGTGTAGCGCTCGACGAGATCCACTTCCTCGGCGCTGCGACCCGTGAGGCGCAGGTACTGCAGCGTCTTCTCGTCCACGGGGAAGAAGCCCATGGTGGCGCCGTACTCGGGCGACATGTTCGCGATGGTCGCGCGGTCCGCGAGGCTCATGCTCGCCACGCCGGGGCCGTAGAACTCGACGAACTTTCCGACCACGCCCTTCTTGCGCAGCATCTGCGTGACCATCAGCACCAGGTCCGTGCCGGTGGCGCCGTCGGGCATCTTGCCGGTGATCCTGAAGCCCACCACCTCGGGCGTGAGCATGTAGATGGGCTGGCCGAGCATCACCGCCTCAGCCTCGATGCCGCCCACGCCCCAGCCGACGACGCCGAGGCCGTCGATCATGGTGGTGTGCGAGTCGGTGCCCACCAGCGAGTCGGGGATGGCCACATCCTCGCCCTCGAGCTTGCGGCGCAGCACCACCTTGGCCAGGTACTCGAGGTTCACCTGGTGCACGATGCCCGTGGCCGGCGGCACCACGCGGAAGTTGTCGAAGGCCTTCTGGCCCCAGCGCAGGAACTGGTAGCGCTCCATGTTGCGCGCGAACTCGATGCGCGCGTTCTCCGCGAGCGCATCGGCGGTGCCGTACTTGTCCACCTGCACCGAGTGATCGATGACGAGATCCACCGGCACGAGCGGGTTGATCTTCTTCGGGTCGCCACCGAGCCGCGCCATCGCCGCGCGCATGGCCGCGAGATCCACCACCACGGGCACGCCGGTGAAGTCCTGGAGGATCACGCGGGCGGGCTTGAAGGGCAGCTCCTCCATCGCCGGCGCCTTGGCGTTCCAGTCGGCGAGCAGCTTCACGTCCTGCTCGGTGACCTCGAAGTTGTCGCAGTTCCGGAGGCAGGCCTCGAGGAGCACCTTGATGCTCACGGGCAAGCGGTCCACGTGGCCGATGCCCTGCTTGCTGAGCGCGTCGAGGCGGTAGAGCGCGATCTTGCCGCCCTGGGTGTCCAGGGTGGCGTGCGAGCCGAACGGATTGCGGGGAGCCATGCGTGTCCTCGTGGGAGCGAAAGGGCGTCCGCTTTCTAGCCTGGAACGCCCGGCGGTTCAGCAGCGATCGTGCGCGAAGGTCGCCCAACCGGCGGTTGCCCGCGCACCTGGGCAGACTCTGCCGACCGGAGACGAAACCCGCCAACGACTTCGAATCACAGCCTCATGAGCTCAGCTCATGGATCGCTGCGCCCTGCCCTGCGACGGCCAATCAGCCGTTGTGACCCTGGTTGGTGCGGCCCTGGGGGACGCTCTCGTCAGCGGGCTTGAGGTCGCCCACGCCGGAGATGCGATCGTTCCACCAGCTCACGCAGCCGGGGGAGTCCTTGGGGCGGATTTCGCAGAGGGTGCCGGTGGCGATGTCGGAGCCGATGCTCTTGATCTCGCAGAAGTCGCTCTGCTTGATGCCGATGGGCTTCGACGGGCAGTTGAAGGTGAACCACTCGCCCTTGCCGTTGATGTCCTCGTAGAAGGTGACCTGCCACCCCATGCGCACCTTGAAGCTCGAGGCCTGGTCGTTGAAGTTCACGGTGCGCAGGTCGAGCGTGGGCTGCGTGAGCGGCACGGCGCGGCCGCCGAAGTTGTCGTGCTCGTAGAGGATGACGATGTCGCGCGGCCCCGGGAGGTACGGCTTCTCGGGCGGCGTCGGCGGGCCGGCGTGGGCCACGAGGGCCAGCGCGGCGACGAGCGTGAAGGCGGCGAGTGCGGTCTTTTTCACGGCGCGGCAACCTAGCACAACCCGAAACGCGCGCTACGGCTTGGGCACGCCCGTGGTGCCGATGATGGCCTTGAGGTCGTCGTCGGTGAAGTAGATGCCGCCGCCCACGAAGAAGTCGCGGCCGCTGAGCACGCGGTTGGTGTCCTGCTCGCGCACCGGATCGTTGAGCGCGTCGTCCACGCCGCCGGTGAGGAAGAGGTGCCCGAGGAAGTTGTAGTTCACGTACGACTTGAGGCGCGGGTAGCTGCGGTCGAGCGCCGCGAAGTCGAAGGCCTCGGTCTTGAGCACCAGCGAGTCGTCGAGGAAGTGCAGGTCGATGCCGGCACCGCCCGTGTTCTCGATGATGCCGAAGCGCAGCGTCGCGAAGTAGTAGCGCTTGTTGAACTGCACGCTGAACTTGAGCGACTGCGTGGTCGTGGTCACCGTCTGCGCCACCGGCTGCAGCGAGCTCGGCGGGTTCGCCTGGGTGTACGTCTGCGTGGTGTAGCCCTGCGGATCGTCCACGATGGTGATGGAGTAGTACTTGTCCGGTTTGGGGATGAGATCGAGCTCCAGGTAGTTCTTCGAGAGCTTCTCGTTGAAGAGGTACTCGCTGCGCAGCTGGATCTGCGTCTTCAGGCTGGTGAGCGTCTGGACGTAGTCCGTGGCGTCCTGGATGGTGTCGGCGATCTGCTGCTTGGTGCGCGTGTCGCTCACGAGCATGCCCAGCGTGCCCTCGCCCTTGTTCACCTTGTCGGTGATCTCGCGGACGTTCTGCAGGCTGGCGTCGAGCTTGTTCAGCGTCTCCTTCAGGCTGGCCACCGTCTCCTGCATGTTGCCCTGGCCCGTGCCGACGATGTGCTTCACCTCGTCGAGGATCTCCTGAATGCTCTCGGTGATGTGCTGCACGTTGGCCACGATGGCCTGGTAGCGCTCCTGCTCCGAGCCGGTGATGCTGCGCACGTCCTCGGTGACGCCCTGGACGTTCGCCATGATCGCGTCGAGCCGCTCGCCGTTCACCTTCATGGTGGTGTTCAGCTGGTCGGAGATCTGGGCGAGGTTGTCGAAGATGTGCTGCATGCTCGCGGCGCCCTTCTCGCCGCCGAGCGTCTGGCGCAGCGCCGCGGTCACGGCCTGGATGTCCTCGGTGATCTTGGTGAGCGAGCCGAACACCTGCTCCATGCCCGAGGCGTCGATGACGTTCTTGATCTGCCCGCCCTGCGGCAACAGCTCCGGTGCCTGGCCCGGTGAGAGCTCGAGCTGGTAATCGCCGAGGAGGCTCTCGCTCTTCTTGGAGACGATGGCGTCGGTGCGGACGGGCACCTCTTTCTTGATGAGCATGTTCACCCGGGCGAGGTTGCCCTCGAGGGAGATGCTCTCAATCTCGCCGACGGGGATGCCGGCGATGAGGATGCGCGACTTGGGCCCGAGGCCGGTGGCGTCGTGGAAGTAGGCCCAGCACTCGAGCGAGTCGCTCCTGGAGAGGCCGCCCTTGTGCACGAAGGTGAAGAAGACGACGAACGTGCCCAACGCAACGAGGAGCAAAAGCCCGACGCGGAACGGTGTGAGCAGCTTGCCCATCGGCTCCCGTGACCCTCCGGCCCTGCCCGCGCCCGGCTACTCGTTCTTCCCGAACCACGTGGAGAGGAACTCGTGCACCTTGGGGTGCGTCGCCTTGCGCATTTCTTTAGGTGTTCCTTGCGCGACGAGCTTCCCCTGATACAGGAAGGCAATCTCGTCCGCCACCTTGAACGCGCTCGCGATGTCGTGGCTGATCACCACCGAGGTCACGCCCAGCTTGCTCTTGGCGTCGAGGATCATCTCGTCCACGTAGTCCGTGGTGATCGGATCCAGCCCCGTCGTGGGCTCATCGTAGAGGACGATCTTGGGCTCGAGGATGATCGCTCGGGCAAGGCCGACGCGCTTGCGCATGCCGCCGGAGAGCTGGTCGGGGAACTGGGTGTCGATGTCCTTCAAGCCCACGATGTCGAGCTTCTCGTGCACGCGCTTCTTGATCTCCGCCTCGGACATCTTCTTGTTGTGCTCGCGCAGCGGGAAGCTCACGTTGTCGTAGACGGTCATGGAGTCGAAGAGCGCGGCGCCCTGGAACACCATGCCGAACTTCTTGCGCACGCGCGCGAGCTCGGTCTCGGGCATGCGCGAGATGTCCTCGCCGTCGATGATGACCTTGCCGGAATCTGGGCGGAGCAAGCCGATCATGTGCTTCATGAGCACGGACTTGCCGGAGCCCGAGCCGCCGAGGATCACCTGGGTGGTGCCCGCGCCGATGTCGAGGTTGATGCCCTGGAGGACGTGGTTCTCGCCGAAGCTCTTGTAGAGGTCCTGGATCTGGATGATGGGCGGAGCCAAGGCGAGCACCAGAATGCGAGCACCGGGCACTCTAGACCTTCCGGAGGCGGCCGGGGGAACCGCGTTCGGGGGCGTCAGGCTTCCCCGGAAACGCTCGGACACGCCGTACCTGGGGAACTCCGCGCCCCATCAAATGCGAGCGAACACCGCGCCCAACGGTGCGACAATGCCCGCATCCTTTTGGGAGCGCAGCCATGAGCAACCCCATCAGCGGCTTGGGCAAGTCGATTCAGGGCCTGGTCGACAAGACCGTCGATGACGTGAGCAAGGCCGTCGACAACACCGTCCAGAAGGCCTCCACCGACGCTCAGAAAATCCTCGGCTACACCGGCCAGAGCCGCTTCGACGGCGACGTGAAGTCGGCCGCCGATCTCATCCAGTCGGGCGTGAACCAGGTCCAGGCAGGCGTCGACGTGAGCATGGGTCCGCTCGGGCCGCCGCCCACGCTCTAAAGCCCGTGGTGATGATCACCGGGCTCACCATGCAGGCCAGCTCGTACGACCCGATGGCCCAGCACCTCGCCAGCAACCCCAAGAACGGCCCCGTCGCCGTCTACGTGGTCGCCGACGGCAAGTTCCACCAGGGCAGCGTCACCGGCCCGGTGATGACCCCGCAGCAGGCGCACGACGCCAAGCTCTTCGAGGTCCAGTACATCGACGTGAAGGGCTCGCCCACCGAGAAGGCCCCGCAGATCGCCAAGGCCATGCAGGCGATCCAGGGCGCCACCGGCCAGAACAACGTCGACGTGGTCTGCCACAGCGCGGGCTGCACCGACTTCCGCCTGTATTTGCAATCGCGCCAGGACCAGAGCATGGGCATCGACCACGCGGTGTTCATCGGCCCGGCCTCGCACGGCACGGAGATGGGCAACGTGGGCGACGCGGTGGGCGCGCCGCTCGGCCTCAAGCAGGCCGGCGCCGAGCTCGCCGTGGGCAGCTCGCTCGTCGACGACCTCAACAAGAGCTGGTCGAACCAGCTCGGCCAGGTGAAGGGCGGCGTGACCATCGTCGGCCTCAAGGGCGCGCCCACCGCGAGCCCCGAAGGCCTCGTCGACGGCGATGGCTACATGCCCGCCGACTCCGTGGGCATGCCCGGTGCCAAGACCGTCATGCTCCAGGGCGTCAACCCCACGCCGCTGATGCACCTCTGGGAAGTCCACTACAGCGGCGTCATCAACACCGTCGATCAGGCGCTCGCGGGTTAGGTCCGCGCGCGCTCGGTGCGGTCCCAGGTCGCGGCCTGGCTCTGGGCCACGAAGCGCCCAAAGCCGACCGCGAGCGCCAGGTTCATGCTCGTGAAGTAGTACGCCACCGACGCCACGCGCCGGAGCGCGCCGCGCTTCACCCACTTCTGCCGGCCCGCGACGGCCAGCGCGTAGAAGCCCAGCTGCATCGCCAGCGCGAGCTTTCCCCAGCGGTGCCCGAGCAGCGTCAGGTTCGTGAGCAGCGCCAGCGCGAGCCAGAGCGGCGCCGTCCAGCGCAAGAGCTTGTGGCTCCAGAACGCGAAGCTCGCGAAGCCCGCGCGCGGCATGAGGAGCCTGCCCAGAAGTCGCAGGCTCTGGAAGTTGCCCGCGGCGATGCGCGCGCGCCGCGAGGCCTCCTTCACGTAGTCCTCGGTGGTCTCCTCGTACGCCACGGCCTCGGGGTCGTAGAGCACGCGGAAGCCCGACTGCAGGATGCGCATGGGGATGACGAAGTCGTCGACGACGGTGTCGGGCGGCAGCGCCTGAAAGAGCGAGCGCCGGATCGCGTAGAGCCCGCCGTTCGCGCCCAGCACCGCGCCGTGCTTCCCCTCGTAGAACTTGATGAAGCTCTCGTACGTCCAGTACGCGCTCTCCTCGTACGCTTTCAGCGTGGGGTTGTAGAGCCGCAGCCGCCCGCAGACCGCGCCCACGTCCGGATCCCGAAAGTGTCGCGCGAGCTTCTCCAGCGCGGCCGGGTCGAGCATGGTGTTGGCGTCGGTGAGCACCACCACCTCGCCCTTCGCGAGCGGAATGCAGCGATTCAACACCGCGACCTTCCCGCCGCGCGGCGCCGCCGAGAGCCGAACGCGCGGATCGTGCACGGCCTCCACCTTCGCGTCGGTTCCGTCCGTCGAGCCGTCGGAGCCGACCAGCACCTCGAGGTCCGCGGCGGGCCAGGCGAGCTGAAGGGAGTTGCGCAGCTTCTCGTCGATGCAGCTCTCCTCGTTGTACGCGGCCACCACGAGCGTGACCTTGAGCCCTGGCGGTGCGCGCGCTAGCCCGCGGCGATCCGCGCCGCCGCCGATGAAGCGCAGGTTCGCGCGCGCCTGCTCGAGCGCGTCGAGGAGCACCAGCGCGAGCGGGTACAGGACGTAGGTGTGCAGGAGCAGAAAGACGCTCACCCAGAAGACGCCGGCCATCCCCTCCCCAAGAGCAAGGCCGCGGCCAGCCTGTTCCCGGCGATCGGTTGGCGCGCGTAGGAAGCAGCGTTCCCACCCAGGCCGGTAGGGCGGAGCGGATGGGCGGGCTGTGCTGCGCCGCACGCATGGCGCCCAGGCAAGCGGCCGAGCGCTGCGGCTACGGCACGGGCGCGGGTGCCGTCGGGGCCGGCCCGGGCGTGGGAGCCGGCGCCTTGGACGCGGCCTCGATGTTCTCTAGCAGCAACTTCACCCGCGGGTCGTCGGGCGAGAGCAGCGAGAGCTCGGTGGCGGTGGCCTTTGCCCCGGCGAGGTCATGGAGCTGGAGCTGCAGCTCGGCCTGCACCCGCTTGGCGCGCGTCAGCCGCGGGTTCTGCTTGATGGCGCTCTGCGCGGCCGCGAGCCCGTTCTTGAGCAGCTCTTCGGTCTGCCGCGGCTGGTCGGCGAGCGCGGCGGTGATGAGGTCCGCCCAGCCGTCGTTGGAAACGGCGGCCTTGTACGTCTGCGCGAACTTCGCGGCCTGATCGCTGCCCTTGAAGGCGTAGTAGATGCCGAACGCGCGATCGAGCTCCGGCGAGGGCGCCTCCAGCTGGCTGCGCGCCGCGGCCAGCTTGCGGAAGAGCGTGTTCTGGTCCTCGTTGAGCTTGAGCTCCTTCTTCTGGACGGGCTCGATGCGCGCGCGCACGTCTTTCATGCGATCGACGAGGGTGTTCACCACGGTGCGCCAGTCGGCGCGGCTGTGATCCGCGTCGGCGCGGTTGTGCTCCTTCTCCAGGGCGGAGAACTCGGACTGGAGCGCGTACTCCTCGGCGCGCAGGTCCGCGAGCTGGAACGACATCACCACCAGGTCGTCGGCCGCGGGGGCGACGTACGTGGGGGGCGCCGCCGCCTCGAGCGCGCCGAGCACGGTGCGGGCGCTCTCGAGGGAGGCAACGGTGTCCGTCTCGACGTTGCCAAAGACCTCGGCCGTCTTCTTCACCACCTCCGCGGGCGGTCCGGCGGGCCGGGTCATGAACCAGACCGCGAACGCCGCCAGGCCGCCGAGCAGCACCACGGCCATCAGCCCGAAGGCGATGTTGCGGTTGCGGTTGGCGAGCTTTTGCGCGAGCGCGTCGTCCTCGGTGCTCGACTGGCCCACGCCCTCGAACGGCGCGGTGCTCGCACCCGTCACGGTGCGGCGCGGCTGCGGGGGCACGGGGCGCGACTGGGCCTGCGCGAGCGCGGGCGGCTGCGACTGCGGCGAGAAGTCGGCCTCCTGCGGCGGCGGCGCCTGCCACGACGGCGTGCTGCCGGGCGCGGGCGGCGTGCCGAACGTGGTGGTCGCGGAGCGCGGCGGATCGGTGTCCTCGAGCGGATCCGCCGGAGGCATCACCGGCGCGGGCCGGGCTCCAAACATCATCGTCTGGTTGGGCTTGGGTGCTTCGGGCTGCGGCGCGGGCTCGCTCGGGAGGTTGTAGTCGGGCTCGGTCGTCGGCCGCTGAATGGGCGCGGGGGCCTGCGCGCCCACGGCGCCGAACATCTGCGTCGACGAGGCCGACTTGGACGCGGGCGCAGCGGCAGGCGCCGGCGAATCCAGGATGGCGCCGAACATGGCCGTGGACGTGGCGGGGTTGGGGGCAGGTGCGGCGGGCTGGGGCGAACTGCCGATGGCGCCGAACATCTGCGTGCTGCTGGCGGACTTGGCCGGTGCAGCGGGTGCGGGTGTGGGAGCCGGAGTCCCGACGGCGCCGAACATCATCGTCGAGCTGCCCGCAGGCTTGGCTTGCTCGGCCACGGCCGGCTTGCCACCCGCGCCGAAGACGAGCGTCTGGCTTCCAGCGGGCGCCGCCGCCGGCTGGCTTCCGATGGCCCCGAACATCTGCGTGCTGCTCGCGGAGGGCCTCTGGGCGGATGGCTGGGTCGGCTCGCTGCCCAACGCGCCGAACATCGCGGTGGTGCTGCCCGCGGGCTTGGCCTGCTCCGCCACCGCGGGCTTGCCGCCGGCGCCGAAGACGAGCGTCTGATTTCCTGCGGGTTGGCTGCCCACGGCTCCGAACATCTGCGTGGTGCTGCCGGCAGGCTTGGCCGCGCCAGGTTGCGGCGCCGGCTCGCTGCCCACGGCCCCGAACATCATCGTCGTGCTGCCAGCGGGCTTCGCCGCTGCGGGCTGCGTGGCGGGCTGGCTGCCGACCGCGCCGAACATCATCGTCGAGCTGCCGGCAGGCTTCGCTGCGCCCGGCTGCGGCGCCGGCTCGCTGCCCACCGCCCCGAACATCATCGTGGTGCTGCCCGCAGCGGGCTTCGCGGCTGCGGGCTGCGTCGCCGGCTGGCTGCCGACCGCGCCGAACATCATCGTCGAGCTGCCCGCAGGCTTGCCCGGATCGGCGACGGCGGGCTTTCCGCCGGCGCCAAAGACGAGCGTCGCGTTCGGGCTGGCCTGCCCGCCGCCCACCGCCCCGAACATTTGCGTGATCGAAGCGGGATTGGCTTGCGGCTGCGGCGCCGGACTGCTGCCGATCGCGCCGAACATCGCCGTCGAGCTCGGCCCCGCCACGGGCGCCGGGCGCGTGCCGAACACGAGGGTCTGGTTGTTGTTGGGCTGGCCGAGCTGCGCGGCGGGACTCGCACCGAAGACCTGCGTGCTCGAGCGCTGAGGCGGCGCGTTGGCAGCGGCGCCGGGCGCCGGCGGCTTGGCCGTGAAGACCAGGCCACAGCGCGTGCACTGAACGGGTGCGCCCGCGGCGGGGATGAGCGCGTCGTCGAGCACGTACGAGGTGGAGCAACGCTCGCAGCTGATTTGCACGGCGACCTCTCCGGGAACCCTTCGCGGCCGCTGGGCCCGCGACGCGCGAAGTATAGACCGCTTTGCCTACGGGTGCTCCGCCCGCGCGGTCGCCCGCCCAGCCAGCAACCTCAGCTTGCCCGGACCGATTCCCGGCACCCGCTCGAGCGCCTCGAGATTTGCGAATGGCCCGTGCGCTTTTCGCTCGGCGACGATCCGCTGGGCCAGCTGCGCACCGATCCCCGGCAACGCGTCGAGCTCGGCTTCCGTTGCCTGGTTGACGTCGAGGGGCAGCCCCAGCACGCGCCGCTCGCCACCCGTGAGCGCACCGGGCGCCGCGCACTGCGCGATGCCGTCCGACTTCCCCACCTCGGCCGGCGCGCACGGCAGCGGCCTCGCCTCCGCGCGCGCGGGAATCATTCGAATAGCTGCGAGCCCCACCAGCGCCGCGGCCAGCGCCGCGAGCGTCCCCTCCCGCCCCATCCTGCCCCCCTTCCCCAAACGCTACGCGCGCGCCGCCTTTTTCTCGGCGCTATCCAGCCCGAACGCGGTGTGCAGCGCGCGGACCGCGAGCTCCACGTACTTCTCCTCGATCACGCTCGAGACCTTGATCTCGGAGGTCGAGATCATCTGGACGTTGATGCCTTCCTTGGCGAGCACCTGGAACATCTTGGCGGCCACGCCGGAGTGGTTCCGCATGCCCACGCCCACGATGCTGACCTTGGCCACGGTGTCGTCGGTCTCCACGCCGTGGGCTTTGACGGCCTTGGCCACCTTCTTCACGATGTCGGTGGCCTTGGTGAGGTCGGTGCGGCCGACGGTAAAAGTCAGGTCCGTCTTGCCGTCCTTGCTCACGTTCTGGACGATGAGGTCGACGACGATGTTGGCGTCGGCGAGCGGGCCGAAGATCTTCGCGGCCACGCCGGGGATGTCGGGCACCGCGCGAACGGCGATCTTCGCCTCGTTCTTGTCGTAGGCGATCCCCGAGACAACCAAGTCCTCCATCGAAGCGTCCTCCGCGCAAACCAACGTGCCTGGATCATCGGTGAAGCTGCTCTTCACCCAGAGTGGAACCCGGTACTTCATCGCGAACTCGACCGAGCGGATCTGCAACACCTTCGCGCCCAGCGAGGCGAGCTCGAGCATCTCTTCGTACGAGATGCGGTCGAGCTTGCGCGCCTTGGGGCAGACGTTCGGGTCCGTGGTGTAGACGCCGTCGACGTCCGTGTAGATCTCGCAGCTGTCGGCCTTGAGCGCCGCCGCGATCGCGACGGCCGTCGTGTCCGAGCCGCCGCGGCCGAGGGTGGTGACGTTGCCTTCCTCGTCCTGGCCCTGGAAGCCGGCCACCACGGCGATCTCGCCCTTCTTGAGCGCGTCGAAGACCTTCTCGGCGTCGATGCTCTTGATGCGCGCCTTGCTGAAGGCCGAGTCGGTGGTGATGCGGACCTGATGCCCGAGGAAGCTGCGGGCCTTGCCGCGCTGGTCCTGGATGGCGAGCGACACCAGGCCCACCGAGACCTGCTCACCGGTGGCGACGACCACGTCGCTCTCACGCTCGCTGGGCTTCTTGGAGATCTCGTTGACGAGCTTGAGGAGCCGGTTGGTCTCGCCGGACATGGCCGAGACGACCACGACCACGTCGTGGCCCTGCTTGCGCGTCGCGAGGGCGCGCTTGGCCACGTTGCGCATGCGGTCGATGCTGCCGACCGAAGTGCCGCCGTACTTCTGGACGATGAGCGCCATGTCCTCCCCGAGCCCCGCGAATTTCGGCGGCGCAGTTTAGGGACCGGCGAGGGGATGTCAAACCACCTCGGTTCCTGGTTCCTGGTTGCTTGTTCCTGGCGGCAGGCCCACTTGACTCCCCTTCCAGAAGGGGTCGCGGGATGAGGTTTCACGAAACGGGAATGCCTTTACCCTGCCGTGTCACTCACCATACCGTTGCACCCGCGGCGCGACTCTCGCCCGCGCGAAGGGCCGGAGGAGCAGTCTCATGCGGAAGATCATGGCTGGGGTGGTGTTGGCGGTCGGCGTCGTCGGGTTCCTTGCGGCTTCAGGCTGCGACGTCATCAAGCAGGCGCAGAGCAACCAGGTGATGCTCGCCCAATTGCTCTCCACGCCCGACGAGTCCGTGGCGGGCAAGAGCGTGCCCGGCAAGGTGATCTGCAACGTCTTCCTCGGCACGCGCGACCCGGCCAACCTCCAGGCCCCGCCCACTCCGACGACCGGCGCGCAGGTGCACATCGAGTTCAACGGCCAGTCGGTGAACCTCAACGAGACCGGCGGCGGCAACTACACCGCCACGAGCGGGGTCACGTACACCGAGGGCGCCTCGTACAAGTTCGTGGCCGTGATCGGCTCGACGACCTTCGCCGAGGACGTGACCGCGCCCGAGAAGGAGGAGATCGCCGAGTTCCACCAGGGCGCGCTCGCGCCCGACGCCGGCATCAGCTTCGACGGCGGCATCCCGTTCTTCGAGGACGGCGGCTCGCCCGTCTTCCCCGACGGCGGCCTCGACTACGCCAACCTCCCGGTGCTCAACGTCCAGGCCGGCCAGAACCTCACCCTCACCCGCCCGCCCGCCGACGGGGAGCGCAACATCGCCCTCACGGTGGTCACGCCCGTGACCGATCAGGGTCCGCAGCAGCCGACCTTCACCGATCCGCCGCTCGACGCGCAGGGCCTGATCACGGTGCTCGTCGACCCGAGCAAGTACCAGCAGAACACCGTGACCGTGGACGGCACCAAGGCGTGGGCCACCTGCCCGCCCAGCGACTACCTGGTGACCGTGACCGCGATGAAGAAGGGCACCACCGAGGGCACCAACCTCTTCCTCGGCTCGACGGCGCTCGCTGGCTCGGCCGACGCGGCGCCCGCGCACTGCACGCCGTAGCCAAGCTCAGGGCGCCCAAATCCGGCCGGGCGTCACGTTCGCGCTGACGCACGCCGGGTCTGCGTTCGCTTGCACCTGGTGGCACGAGTTGCACGCCCCGCTCGGCGCCAGGTGCAGCATGGGGAGCGTGGTGCCGTTACGGGTGATGGTGACCGTGTAGGGTGGCGTGAGCGACGTGAGCGAGCTCCGGCGGCTGTCGAAGTTGCCGTTGTTGCCCACGCTGGCCGTGCGCGTCACGGTCGTGCCGTTTGCGTCGACCACGGTGACCGTGGCGTCGGCGCTGAGCGCCTTGCCAGTGGCGTCGTCGTAGGCCGTGCCGCCGAAGTTGAGCGCCGGGCCCTGGTCGCCGGTGTTGGCCGGGTTGTTGGTGTGGCACTGGTCGCAGTTGTCGCCGGGGTTCATGTTCGAGTCGCCGTCGAACACGCCCGGCGCCGAGCCCCAGTTCTGCGCCACGCACGCCGCCTGGGGTCCGAGCGCCCCGGGGCCGATGGTGCCCGTCGAGCCGGAGCCACCGGTGCCCGTGCCGCTGCCCGTGCTGCACACGCCCGACGGATTGCTGGCCCAGTCGAGGATGGTCTGCTTGTCGGCGGCAGTGATGGTCGCGTTCTGCGGCATCAGGCCCGCGCCAACGTAGGCGGCGATGGCGGACGCGTCGGCCGTCGACGCCGATTGGTTGGTGAGATCCACGTACCGCGAGGCCATGCCGGTCGGGCTGTGGCAGGTGGTGCAGTAGGTCACGAAGAGCGCGGACACGGTGTTCCAATCCACCGGGACGCAGCTGCCGGTGGTGCCGCCCGAGCCGCCCGTGACACCCGTGGAGCCGCTCGCTGCGGTGGTGCCGGTGTCGCCGCCGCTCGACGACGAGTCGCCGGGGTACTTCGCGCCACATCCGACGACGGCGACGAGGGCCAGGCTCAAGGCTGCGAGGGCCGTCCGCATGATGCACACTCCCGAAGAGCAACGGCCCATCCTACTTCCGGATGTCCGCTCCTGCAGGAGCGAGACCCGGGCTTCGGGCGATCGTTCACGGAGTGGGTGTCGCGCGCGGCGCCCGGCGTTAACGTGCGGGCATGGCCGACAAGCTCTACTTCGAAGACTTCCCGGTGGGCCGCAGCTTCGACGTCGGCGGCGCCACCGTGAGCGAGGCCGAGATCCTCGCGTTCGCGAGGCAGTTCGACCCGCAGCCCTTCCACATCGACGCCGAGGCCGCGAAGAAGTCCATGTTCGGTGGCATCATCGCCAGCGGCTGGCACACCGCCTCCATCGCCATGCGGCTGCAGGTCGACGGCATCCTCAACAAGTCGCACAGCATGGGCTCGCCGGGCATCGACCAGCTCCGCTGGCTCAAGCCGGTGCGCCCCGGCGACACGCTGCGCTGCCGGATCGAGGTCATGGAGGCGCGCCCGTCGCAGAGCAAGCCCGACCGCGGCTCGGTGAAGTGCCGCTACGAGCTCTCCAACCAGCGCGGCGAGGTGGTGATGACCATGGAGGGCTGGGGCATGTTCGCGCGGCGGCCGGCCTGAAAAGTACGGTTTCGGCGCCTTTCCGCGATAATCGACGCATGCGGATGCAGTGGCTCGTCGCGGGGGCGATCGCGCTGGGCGTGTCGGCTCCGTCTCGGAGCTTCGCGGCACCGCTCCGGCCTCTGGCGCGGCTCACCCTCGCCGACGACGGCGATGACGACGAGCGTCCACACAAGATCCGCAGCGACGACGACGACGACGCGCCCAAGAAGAAGAAGCACGCCAGCGACGACGACGACGACGCGCCCAAGAAGAAAAGGCACGCGACCGACGACGACGACTCGGCGCCGCCCAAGAAGAAGAACGGCAGCGATGACGACGACTCGGCGCCGCCGAAGAAGAAGTCGGCCGACAGCGACGACGACGTGGCCCCCAAGAAGAAGCGCGCCGCGGACGACGACGACGACTCGGGCACGTCTAAGAAGTCCGCGGGCGATGAGGAGGCCGAAAAGCCCGAGACCGTCCGCGGCGGATGGGGTGCCATCGCCGGCAACGTGCCCAACGGTCAGGTGGTGCTGGGCGAGATCGGCATCCCCGGCGTGCGCGGCATGTACCTCAGCGGCAACGGCGACCGGCTCTCGTACGGCGGCGGCGGCGAGGTGGACTTCCCGCCCGTCGACGGCGCGAGCGGAACGCGCGGCTTCAACGCCATCCGCTTCGTGGGCCGGCTCGACTACACGCTGCCCACGGACCTGTTCGCGCTCTTCGTGCACTTCGAGCCGCAGTGGATCTTCGTGTTCGGCAACGGCGCGCAGGGCGGCATCTTCTACTTCCCCGTCCAGCTCGGCGCCGGCTTCGACTTGAAGGTCGTGCACCTCGAAGCCGACCTGGGACTCGCGCTCTTCTTCTCGGGGACGAGCTTCTTCCTGCCCTTCGACAACGCGGTGCTCTCCTCGCCATTCGTGGGCGTCGGCGCCGAGTACCCGGTGAACGACGAGCTGGCCATCACCTTGCGGCTGCGGCTGCAGACGTTCGCGTGGGACAGCGCGCCGACCGGCACCGAGCTCGACCGCGCGCCGACCCTCTTCGGCTTCGGCTACCTGCTGGCGGGCGCCGCCTACCGCTTCTGATCGCCGACACTTGCGACGACCGCGCGCGGGCGACAAAGTGTGGCCTCGCTTTGGAGGTCGTCATGGCCGTGTCGCGGATGTCGTTCCCCTGCCCCATCGTCTTCGGACCCGGCTCGGTTCAGGAGCTGCCCAAGGAGCTCAACCGCCTCGGCGCCAAGCGGCCGCTGCTCGTGGCCGATGCCGGCGTGACCGCGGCGGGGCTCACCCGCAAGGTCCTCGACGTGCTCGACAAGGCGCAGATCCGCACCGCCGTGTGGGACGCATGCACGCCGAACCCCACCGACGTGGACGTCGACAAGGGCCTGGCCGCGTACAAGAAGGACGGCTGCGACTCGATCGTCGCGGTGGGCGGCGGCTCGCCGCTCGACTGCGCCAAGCTCATTCGGCTGATGGTCAATCATCCGCCGCCGCTCTCGCGCTACGACGACGCCACCGGCGGCGACAAGTACGTGACCTCGAACGTCCCGCCGATGGTGGCCATCCCCACGACCGCTGGGACGGGGAGTGAAGTCGGCCGCTCGGGCGTGGCCACGCTCCCCGACACCGGCCGCAAGACGGTCATCTTCTCGCCGTACCTCATCGCCGGCGCCGCGATCATCGACCCCGAGCTCACCCTGGGCCTGCCCCCGGGCCCGACGGCCGCGACCGGCATCGACGCGCTCACCCACTGCATCGAGGCGTATCTCTCCAAGGGCCAGCACCCGCTCGCGGACGCGATGGCGCTCGACGGCACCCGCCGCGTCGCGAAGAACCTCATTCGCGCGGTGAAGGACGGCAAGAACGACGTCGAGGCGCGGCAGGAGATGATGGCCGCGGCGATGATGGGCGCGATCGCGTTTCAGAAGGGCCTCGGCGCGTGTCACTCGCTCGCGCACGCGCTCACGCCGATCGCCGGTATCCACCACGGCCTCGCCAACGCGCTCTGCCTGCCCGCAGTGCTCGAGTACAACCGCGAGACCGTGCCCGAGCGGCTCGCGGCGGTGGCGATTGCCCTCGGTGAGGATCCCAAGCTGCCGACGGACGCGCTCGCCAAGATCTGCGTGCAGCGCGTGCGTGCGCTCATCGTCGAGTCGGGCATCCAGATGGGTCTGAAGAACCACGGCGTGACCGAAGCCATGCTGCCCCAGATCGCCGACAAGGCCTTCGAGGACGCCTGCCACACCTCGAGCCCGCGCGCCTGCACCCGCGACGACCTGCTCAACCTCGCCAAGGCCAGCTTCACCTAACGTGTAGGGCGCACACCGACCTCGGCGCCAAGATCTTGGGACGGTCGCGCAAAACGATCGATAATCGAGATCCGAATTCCGGGTGAAGTCATGGCGCAAGCGGCGCTGGCCGCTCCCATCCGCTACGGCAAGTACACGCTGTTCGAGCGACTCGGCTCGGGCGGCATGGCCGAGGTGTTCCTCGCGCGGCAAGAGGGCGCCGGCGGCTTCAACAAGAAGGTCGTGGTCAAGCGCATCCTCAGCGAGTTCGCGGATGACAAGACCTTCGTCGAGCTCTTCCTGAACGAGGCGCACGTCGCGGCGCACCTCTCGCATCCCAACGTCGTGCAGATCTTCGACATGGGCCAGGAGGGCGACACCTACTTCATCGCGATGGAGTACGTGCCCGGGCCGAACCTCTTGCAGCTCCTGCGGCACGCGTCGCTCAAGGGCGATCTGCGGCCCACGGCGTTCGCGAAGATCGCGGCCGGCGTCGCGGAGGGCCTGAACTACGCGCACAACGCGAACGGGCCCGACGGCACGCCGCTGGAGATCGTCCACCGCGACGTGAACCCGCCGAACATCATCGTCAGCCTCGACGGCGTGCCCAAGGTCTGCGACTTCGGCGTGGCCAAGAGCTCCGCCCGCGAGACAACTTCAGGAAGCCACCTCAAGGGCAAGCAGACGTACATGGCCCCTGAGCAGATCAAGGGCGAGAAGCTCGACGCGCGCGCCGACATCTTCTCGCTCGGCGTGGTGCTCTTCGAGACCACGACCGGCAAGCGGCTCTTCAAGCGCGACTCCGAGCTCGCGGTGCTGAACGCGGTGCTCTCGGATCCCATCCCGCGGCCGATGAGCATCGTGCCCGGCTATCCGTCGCGGCTCGACGAGATCATCATGTGGTGCCTGGAGCGCGATCGCAACCGGCGCTGCCCCGACGCGCGCACGCTCAACGACGCGCTCGAGGAGTACCTGCGCAAAGATCCCGCGGGCTACATGACGCCGGGCGCGCTGGGCGAGTGGGTGAAGTCGATCGTCCCGCCCGAGGAACAGAAGTCGTACCTCGGCACCGGGACCGGCGGCACGGGCAGCTTCCCGCGGCCGTCGACCAGCAGCCGCCCCTCGGCGCGCAAAGCAGGCAGCTCGCCCGGCACCGGCCCCGGCGGAAGCAAGCCGAGCACCGCGCGGCCGAACACCGCGCCGCCGCCGCTGGGCGACATCTCGGTGCCGATCAGCATCTCGAAGTCGAAGCCGCGCATCGAGTCGCAGACCGAGCCGTTCACGCTGCCCGGCGGCGGCATCAAGGTGCCCTGGAAGTGGATCGCGCTCGGCGCAGGCGTGCTCGCGGGCGCAGGCGGCATCGTGGTCCTCGGCAGCCGATCGACGCCGGTCGCACCGGCCCCCGCGCGCGTCGCCGCCGCTCCCGCTCCCGCAGCAGCGCCGGCAGAGCCCGCGCGCTCCGCCGAGGACGACGCCCGCTTCTACACCGACGAAGCCCGCCGCCTCCTGGGCCAGCAGAAGTTCGGGCCCGCGGCCGAGCTCGTCGCCAAGGCCAAGCAGCTCGACCCGAAGGATCCCAAGACGAACGTCGCCATCGCCGAGCTGTCGGAAGAGGCCGAGGTGGGCGCGCGCATGGCGGCGGCCCAGCAGGCGCTCGCGGCCGGCGACATGGATCGCGCGACGAGCCTCGCGAAGCTCGTGCTCGACAAGGAGCCCACCGAGCCGCGCGCGCTGGCCCTGCTCCAGCAGGCGCACGCCAAGCTCGAGCCGGTCAAGCCCGTGCGCATGGGCCGTGGAACGCGCGCCGGCGCGGTGAGCGTGGAGGCGCCTTCGGGCTCGCGGGTGTACGTCGACGACGCGCCCGTGGGAGAAGCGCCGCTCGCGCGCTACCAGCTCGCCGCGGGCACGCACCGCATCGAGGTTCGCCGCGACGGCTACCATCCCGAGATCCGCCAGGTCGAGATCCAGCCAGGGCGGACCGAGGCCATCTCCGCGAAGATGGACGCGCACGAGGAAGTGCAGGTCGCGCTCGCGCAGGCCAAGCCGGCGGCTGCCGCGGCTCCGGCGCCCGTGAAGCTCGCGGCTGCGGCGCCCGCTGCTGCCCCGGCCCCGACCGCCGTGGCTGCCGCCGCCGCGCCCAAGCCTCCGCCCGCTGCGGCTGCGCCGACTCCGACGCCCTCGCCTGCTCCCGCTTCCACGCCCGCGCCGCCGCCCGTCGTGGGCGAGCTCTTCAACGACAAGATGACCCGGCCGTCGAAGCTCTCCGGCGACGATGTGCAGTACCCGGCCGATGCCGCCGCCGCTGGAGCCGAGGGCACGCTCATCGCCCAGTGCGCGATCAGCGAGGCCGGCAACGTGCACGACTGCAAGGTCATCAAGCACGTGCCGTTCATGGACGGGCCTGTCGTCGCCGCGCTCCAGAGCTGGCACATGAAGCCGGCCACGATCGACGGGAAAGCCGTCGCGCTGCGCAGCTACACCTTCCCGCCGATTCACATTTCAAAGCCCAAGTAGCCGAGGCGCGCGCCCGAACGGCCGCGCGCATGCGGGAGCCGAAGTCGCCCGAGAGGGATGCCAGACTTTCCCTCGCACGCTCCGACGCCCGAGTGCTTTGGGAACAGTGACGGTGACTGGTGAACCGTGAACGTCCGGGTTGCCCGGCTGTCCCTCGCACGCTCGGGTGCCTGAGTGCTTGGTGAACCGTGATCGTGATCGTGACCGTGACGGCTGCTCACGGTTCACCAGTCACGATCACGGTTCCCCAAGCACTTGCATCTGCTGGGTTGAAGTGGGGGAAACCCGGGCAACCCGAGCCCGCCGGCGCCCTCTCGGGCGACGGCCCGCGCTCTCCGCTCTTCGGCCCCGCCGTCAGGGACGGCGGAGCTTGTGCGTGCTATAGGGGAATGGCCGGAGTCGTCCGGGTGAACGCTGGCGAGTCGGGGAAACCCGATGAGCGAGAGGCAAAGTCCGGGCTCCGTAGGGCAAAGGTGCAGGCTAACGGCCTGTCGAGGCGACTCGAAGGAAAGTGCCACAGAAAACAAACCGCCGGTTTCGGCCGGTAAGGGTGAAACGGTGGGGTAAGAGCCCACCGCGCCCGGGGTGACTCGGGCGGCACGGCAAACCCCACCTGGTGCAAGAGCGAATAGGGAGACCACAGGCTCGAAAGGGCCAGGACTTGCCCGGTCCGGTTGGTCTCCGGGTACTGCTCGCTGGAGCCTGCGGGTAACCGCGGGCCTAGACGAATGTTCATCACCGCGAAAGCGGTCCAGAACCCGGCTTACAGGGCGACTCCGGCACTTCGCTCTCAGGTCTGATCGATGCTCGACTTCGCAGAAGAGTTCGTGAAGGCGTACGCCGAGCAATTGAAGACGGACGACGTGCTCGCGTGGAACTTCTACGCAGCCATGTGCAACGTCGGATGGGACCACCCCTCGTTGCCCGGATTTCCGAACAGCGACTGGGACGCGGCGTCGGGCGCGACGTTTCGGGTTGCCGCCGAAATCGTGGCTTCGGCTCGCGGCAAGGGCGAGGCCTACACCGACTGGTACAGCAGGGGCGCGAGCAAGCCAGGCGAGAGCCCTATAGGAACCGTCAACGAGAAGGTCCGCGCGCTGGCGCTGGCACTCGGATGGACCCCGGTGTTTCCACCGTCTCGTCATTGACCGTCTTGCCCCACACGGGCACACACGCAACTTCTCCCCGCAGACTGCTAAAATCTTGCACTCAATTCGCTCCATTGCGGGAGAGCGCCATGCCCAAGAACGTGACCCGGACCGGCAGCCCGAACGCGGCCGGCGCCGACGCCGCCGCCAAGATCGACGCGGACTTCAAGAAGGCGTCCGCGAACGGCAAGATCAACACGGCCAGCGCCGACAAGCTCATCCGCCAGGCGCGCGACAACAAGCTCACCGAGTCCGAGGCCAACGCGTTCAAGGCCGACGCCCAGCGCTACGCCTCGAGCTTCGAGCCCGACGCCAAGCAGAAGATCGACACCTTCATCTCCGGCGAGATGCACAAGATCGAAGTCCTCGATCCCGGGCCGCACGCCGATCCGGGCGACATCAAGGATCCGGCCGTCCTCAAAGGCGACAAGGACAAGCTCGAGCAGCAGGACGTGAAGGGCGGCAAGCTCTTCATCGGCGGCGTGAACGGCGCCGACCCGCAGCAGAACTACATCGGCGATTGCTACCTGATCGCGTCGATGAGCGCCGTCGCGCGCGAGAACCCCAAGGCCATCTCCGACGCCTTCAAGCAGAACGCCGACGGCACGTACACCGTCCGCATCTTCAAGAAGGAAGGCTCCAAGTACGTCCCCCAGGAGTTCAAGATCGACGGCGATCTGCCCCGCAACGACTGGCAAGGCGCCGCCTACGCCAGCGACACCAACGGCAAGGAGCTCTGGCCCGCGCTCCTCGAGAAGGCCTTCGCCGCCCGCGCGGGCAGCTACGGCAAGATCGAAGCGGGGATCCCTGGCGACGCGATGGCGGCCATCACCGGCAAGCCCAGCACCGACATCGACATGCGCGGCAAGGGCGTGAACCCGGACGACGTCTTCAAGCAGATCGACGCCGCCGTGAAGGCCCACAAGCCCGCCACGGCCGTCACGCTCTCGGACGCGTCCGCCGCGAAGTACAAGGGCACCAACATCTACACGGACCACACGTACACCGTGTACGGCACGAGCGTCGAAAACGGCTTGAAGTACGTGCAGCTCCGCAACCCCTGGGGCGAGAGCGAGCCCGCGAACAACGGCCCCGACGACGGCATCTTCAAGCTACCGCTCGACCAGTTCATGAGCCTGTTCTGCGGCGTCTCCATCAACGGCTAGCCGAGGACTTCCATGACCGTCAGCCGTCTGCAGACGCAGGTGAAGACGCTCACCGCCCAGGGCCACAAGCTCTCGACGGATGACGTCCGCAAGCTCGTCGCCACCGCCAAGGACGACGGCAAGGTGGGCGTGAACGAGCTCAAGTTCCTCCAGGGCCTCTCGAAGGACCTCTTCGCGCCCGGCGCCCAGGACGACCTCACGACCATGCTCGGCGCCACCCAGGCGCAGGCCTACGTCGACGTCAGCACGCCGACGCAGACCGAGGTCAGCAAGGCCAGCAAGACCGGCGCTCCGGGCGTCACGCTGCAGGTCGAGGACGGCACGGGTCAGCTCACGGCGAACAGCTTCTGGCTCGCGGGAAAGGCGACGGCTTCGGGTCCGGTCGAGGTCGATGTCGACGGCAAGAAGATCACCGTCCAGGCCAAGAAGGGCGACAACGCGGCGGCGATTGCGCAAAAGCTCTCGGCGGCGCTGCCCAAGCCGTACGAGGCCAACATCAACGCGGGCTTCTCGGACGGCCGCGCGTCGCTCCAGATCTTCCGGATGGTCCCGATTCCGCCCGCGCTCGTGAAGCCGGTGCAGGACGGCAAGTCGCCGCCGGTCAAAGTCCTCATCACCGGCTACGGCAAGTTCGCCAACTTCGCCACGGACAACGACAACCCCGCCTGGCAGCTCGCGCAGAAGGCCGCGCAGAAGGCGTATCCGGGCGCGCAGGTGCAGGCCGTGCTCTTGCCCGTCGAGTGGAACAAGGTCGACGACTTCGCTCGCACCGTGAAGGACACCTACAAGCCCGACGTGATCATCAACCTGGGCGCCGGGCCGCACGGGCTCGAGGTCTGGGCGCAGAACGCGACCGACGGCGAGGACGCTGCGGGCCAGAATCACACGGGCCCCGTCGACGCGAGCGGGCCGGACTTCGAGCAGAGCACCCTGCCCGTCCAAAAGATCGAGACCGCGCTGAACAAGGTCGAGGATCCGAAGAACGGCGGCACGCTCGGGCTGCACGCGCCGGCGCAGGGCACGTTCGATCAACGCCTGGCCGACGCCAAGCAGTTCCAGATCGACGCACAGAATACATATCTTTGTAATTATCTAAATTATCGAATGCTCGAGACCACGCGCGGCTCGGGCATCATGAGCGGCTTCATCCACGTGGACGACACCACGTCGCCGCAAGAGCTGGAGACGGTGATCAACACCGCCGTCCGCGCCAAGCTGGAAGAGCGCGCCGCGTCCAAGCCGACTGCGTAGCTCTACTGGAAGCAGCTCGCGTCAAGGCCGGCGTCGACCGGCAAGGGATCGCCGCCGTCGATCCAAACGATCGTCGTGGTGACCACACCCGACACGTGCGTGCCGTCGACCGCATCCAGCTCCAGCGCGCCGCCGTTTCCGAAGCGGTACTGGAACTGGCCGTTCGACGCGCCCGAGGTCCAGGTCACCCAGGCTGCCCCGGCGTCGGCGGTCGTGCCTCCGTCGAGGAGCCCGGCGAGGCTGAGGAGCGGATAGGTCCCCGGGCCCACGCCTGCCGGATCGAGCCGCCGAACCACCAGCGCGGCGTACGGGTAGCCCGGGCTTCCGAGGCCGTTGCAGTTGGCGGCCTGGTTGCTGAGGACCACCTGAAGCTGCGTCGCATCCACGCCCGTACCCGTGCCGCCGTCGAAGTGCGAGGTCTGGACGACCGATGCCAGGCCGTCGAGCCCCGCGTCGATCGGCGCGAACACCGGCGGGCCCGTGGTTCCGGAGCTGCCCGTGGTCGACGTCGCGCCCGTGGAGCCACCGCTGGTGCTGCCCGAGCCGCTGGTGCCGTGCGTGCCGCCGGTCGAGCCGAACGTGGAGACGCTGGTGCTGCCGCCGCTCGAGCTGCCGCTGTCGATGTTGAGCGAGGAGCTGTTGCAGCCCCAGAGCGCCACCAGAACCAGCCCCGCGAGACGGCGTGCCATGCGCGCAGCATACGCGCCCGGGTGGCCAGGGTGAGCCAAAGAACTGTGGCCAGGGCGCTCATCTCGCCTGGTTCAACGGCCCAGGCGTCGGCGAGTTCGGCCGCGCGGGGTCGGTCAAGTGGCCGGGGCCGGTGGATGTCAGGGCGTTGCGGTACGTTGCAGCTCGGTTGGCCCCTGGGAGGGGAATTTGCGCTGGCAGCTCCCGGCAGAGTCGGATCGCGCCGCTGTGGCCGAGCTTGCGCGCGAGCTGCGCTTGCCGGAGGCCGTCGCGGAGATCCTCGTGCGGCGCGGGCACGCCACGCCCGAGCTGGCCCACGGCTTCTTGAACGCGCCGCTCGCGGATCTGCCCGATCCGTTCACGATGAAGGGCATGGAGCTCGCGGCCGCGCGGCTGGCCAAGGCCGTGAAGGCGCGCGAGCGGATCATCCTCTTCGGCGACTACGACGTCGACGGCGTCACCTCCACCGCCCTCATGACCGGCGTGCTCCGCGAGCTCGGCGCGGCGAGCGAGTTCTACATCCCCAACCGGCTCGAGGAGGGCTACGGCCTGAACGTCGAGGCCGTGGGCAAGCTCGCCGACAAGGGGCCGGGGCTGCTCATCGCGCTCGACTGCGGCGTCACGGCCGTGGGCGAGGTGGAGCACGCAGTGAAGCGCGGGCTCGAGGTGCTGGTCGTCGATCACCACACCACGCCGGCCGTGCTGCCGCCCGCGCTGGCGATCCTCAATCCGCACCAGCCGGGCTGCGCGTATCCGACCAAGGTGCTGTGCGCGGCGGGCGTGGCCTTCAACCTGCTGCTCGCGCTGCGCAAGCGGCTCCGCGAGGACGGCTTCTTCGTGGGGCGCAACGAGCCCAACCTGCGCGCGTGGCTGGATCTCGTGGCCCTGGCGACGGTGGCCGATGTGGTGCCGCTCCAGGGTGCCAATCGCGTGCTGGTGCGGCACGGGCTCGTCGAGCTGGGCAAGGCGAACCGGCCCGGTATTCGCGCGCTCAAGCAGGTGGCCGGCGTCGAGCCGACCGCGCCGGTGACGGCGGGCCAGGTGGGCTTCCGCCTCGGGCCGCGCATCAACGCGGCTGGACGCCTCGGCGCGGCCGCACACGCCGTGGAGCTGCTGACGACGCCGGACGCCGCGATCGCCCAGCGGATCGCCACCTCGCTCGACGGCCAGAACCGCGAGCGTCAGGCCATCGAACGCAAGATGATCGGCGAGGCGATGGCGCTGGGCGAGGCGCAGGCCAAGGCCGGCGCCAAGGCGCTCGTCATCGCCTCGGAAGGCTGGCATGCGGGCGTGGTGGGCATCGTGGCCGCACGCGTGGTGGACCGGCTGCACCGCCCGACCGTCGTGGTGGCGCTCGATGGCGACACCGGCAAGGGCTCGGCGCGCAGCATCGAGGGGTTCCACCTCTACGACGCCATTGCTTCAGCGAGCGGGCACCTGGAGCGCTTCGGCGGGCACCGGCACGCGGCAGGCATCACCGTGAAGGCCGACAAGCTCGACGCCTTCCGCGAAGCGCTCCAGGCCCACGCCGCCACCGCGCTCAGCGAGCAGGACCTCGTGCCGCGCCTGCGCCTCGACGCGCCCCTGGAGCTGGACAGCGTGGATCTCGCGCTCGTCGAGGCGCTCGAACAGCTCGGGCCGTTCGGCGCGGGAAATCCGGAGCCGGTGTTCTTTGGCCCGGCGAAGGCGCGCGAGGTGCGCGTGCTCGCGAACAAGGGCGAGGGCGAGCCGCACCTGAAGCTCAAGCTCGAAGCGAGATCGAACGGGCTGGGCGCCATCGGGTTTGGGCTGGGCGGGCTCAAGGATCTCGCCGCGGGCCCGATGCTGGCCGCGTTCCAGCTCGGCATCGACGACTTCAACGGCGCGCGGCGACCGCAGCTCAAGCTGAAGCACCTCAAGTCGGCATGAGCTTCGTCGCGGCGATCGGGGACATCCACGGCCGGTTCGAGCGGGTCGAGGCCTGGCTGCGCGAGCTCGAGCAGGTGCACGGCAAGGCGCTGGAGCTGGCCATCGCCGTGGGCGATCTGGAGACGTTCGTCGAGGCCGAGGCGCCGCTGCGCAAGCGGCAGAAGCGCGCGGGGGCGGCCGAGTTCGGGCCGTATGCGAGCGGGGCGAAGAGGATGCCGTGTCCGCTCGTGTTCCTCGGCGGCAACAACGAGGACTTCGCGCCGCTGCACGAGATGCAGCAGGGCGGCGAGCTCGCGCCGGGTGTGCGCTACCTGGGGCGCGCGGGCGCCGTGGCGCTCGCGGGCGCGCGCGCGGCGTTCCTCTCGGGGATCTTCGCGCCGACCTCGTTCGAGCGGCCGCTGGAGCCGCCGCGGACGCTCGAGCTGGCGCGGCGCGCGGGGCACTTCCGCCGCTGGGAGGTCGACGCCGTCGCACAGTCCGGGCCAGTGGAGCTCTTGCTGCTGCACGACTGGCCGCGCGGGCTGGTTCGCCGCGGGATTGCCGGGCCCGAGCCGCTGCCGCCGGCGTTCTGGGGGAACGTGCAGGCCAGCCAGCTCGTCGACGCGCTCCGGCCCGCGTGGGTGCTCTGCGGGCATCAGCACCGCGCGTGGGCGGGCACGCTCGGCCGCTCTTCGAAGGTCTCGCGGGTGGCGTGTCTCGATGAAGCCGAGCGACCTGCGGGTGCGGTGTTCTGGATGGAGCTCGAGCGCGGCGAGATTGTCCGCGCCGGCTGGGGGGTGTCGGCGAAGTCGGCTTGGGAGCGCGGTCAGCTCTGGACGGCCGAGCTGGCGCCGCCGCCGGGAAGCTGATCGCGGTGACGCAATCGTGGCCCGTGGCTCGTGATTCGTGGCCCGTTCGACGCGACGACGAGCTGGCACCCGATCGCAGAGATCGTTGGCGCCTGCGAACCAGCCACCAGCCACGTCGGTTAGGCGAGCCCCCAGCGGACCTTTCCTTTGCTCAAGAGCGCACCGACGCGCGCGAGCTCGGAGAGGCGCATCTTCTCGGCCTCCTTCTCGAAGGCGTGCCGACAACCTTCCGAGCAGAAGTAGTAGCGCTTCTTCTTGTACTCGGCGGTCGGCGCGTGCGCAGCCGTGGTCTCCACCCGCTTGCCGCAGATCGGATCGTACGTCATCGGCCCACCCCACCCTTCCCGCCCACGTCCCGGGAGATGGAAGTGCAACCGCTCTGCCAGCGCGCGTGCGCGGCGTCACGCGCGGGGGTGGGAACTTTCGTTCTCAGCCGCGTCGACGGAAGGCCGCGGCGTAGAAGCCGTCGGTCCCGTGACGGTGCGGCCACAGCCGCAGATCGCGCTCCACGCCGAGCGAGGCAGCGAGCGGCCCAAGCAGCTCCTGCACGGGCACGCGATCGAAGCCCGGCAGCGCCGCGGCGGCCACCACGTCCTCGTTCTCCACCCGGGCCAGCGAGCAGGTGGCGTAGATGAGCAGCCCGCCGGGCTTGCAGAGTCGGGAGAAGCGCTCGAGCAGCGTCTTCTGCAGCGCGGCAAAGCGTGGCAGATCGTCGGGCGAGAGGCGCCATCGCGCGTCAGGATTGCGCCGGAGCGCGCCGAGGCCCGAGCACGGGGCGTCGACCAGCACACGGTCCGCGCGGCCCACGAGATCCGTGAGCGCCACGTCGGCGTGTTCGTCGGCGGGGATCTGCTTCGAGCGGATGATGGAGACACCGGCCCGGCGCGCGCGGGGCTTGAGCTCCTCCAGCCGCGGACCGTCGACGTCGAGGGCGAAGAGCTGCCCCTGGTTCCGCATCATGGCCGCGAGCGCGAGGCTCTTGCCGCCCGCCCCCGCGCACGCGTCGACCACCTGCTCGCCCGGGCGCGCGCCCGTGAGCAGCGCCAGGAGCTGGCTCCCCTCGTCCTGCAGCTCGAAGAGCCCGGACTGGAACGCGCGCAGCCCGAAGGCATTCACCCGCGTCTCGAGGTGGAGGGCCCAGGGCGAGTACTTGCCCGGCTCGGCGTGGACGCCTTCCGTCTTCAGCGCCTGCAGCAGCGCCTCGCGACCTCCCTTGAGCAGGTTCGCGCGCCCGGTCAGCGGTCCGCGGGAATTCAGCGTCTGCAGGAGCGCGAGCGACTCGTCGCGGCCGAGCTCGCGCAGGAGCAGCTCCGCGAGGAACGGTGGCACCGAGCCCTGAACGGCGACGCGCTCGGCATCGGGCATGCCCTCGAGCGCGGCGGGCAGGCTGGCGACGACGTCGAGCACGCCCTTCTCCGCGTGCCGCAACCCGGCGCCTTGCTCCACCCGCTCTCGCGGCTCGCCCTCGAGGACGCGCGCACCCGCAAGCCGGATCGTGTCGCGCTCGACCGAGGTGAGCGACTTGGCGGCGCCGCCGAGGCCCTTCTGGATGGCGAAGTCGAGCGTCGCCTTCCGGCGCAGCACGGCGTACACCCGCTCCGCCACCGCGCGGCGCTCGTTCGAATACAGCCGCTGCTCGCGGCGGAGCACGCGCTCGAGCACCCGGTCGGCGAGGTGCCGCTCCTGGAGGATCGCGCCCAGGCACTCGAGCGCCGCGGCCCGGACGAGGTCCTCGCGGAGGGGCCGCTCGGCGAGCGTGTTGCCAGCCCGGCGGTTGGCGCGCTTCTTCTCGCGGCGACCATCCGGGCGCTTGGTCTTCTGGTTTCGCTTGGCGGGACGGGCCATGGGCGGCGCACTCTACCCGACGAAGCCGCCGGCCGCCCCTTCGACTGCACGGGCATCGGGGCCTGTTCTGCACGCAACGCGTGCGCAGCGTTGGAGCATGCGAACCGTTCCCGCCCTGACGCTTGTTGCCCTGCTCGGCCCCGCGCTCGCCTTCGGCCAGCCCAGCAATGCGCCCACTGCCACCCGACCGCCCGAGACACCGCCCTCCGTCGCGCCCCTGGTGGAGCACGCCAAGGACGCCGTGGTGAGCGTGACCGTGCGCGAGAAGGCTCCCCCCGAAGACGAAAAGGGCGGGATGCCCTTCTTCTTCCAGCAGCCGGAGGAGCAGGTGCGCCGCGGCCTGGGCTCGGGGCTGATCATCGACCCGAGCGGATTGGTCATCACCAACAACCACGTGGTCTCGGGCGCGGAGAACATCACCGTGGGCCTGGCCGACGGACGAACCTTCACCGGCAAGGTGCTCGGCCACGACGAGCAGACCGACGTGGCGTTGGTGAAGCTCCAGGGCGACGTGAAGAACCTGCCCGCGCCGCCGCCCATGGGAGACTCCGACGCGCTGCGCGTGGGTGACTACGTGGTCGCCATCGGCAGCCCGTTCGGGCTCTCGACCACGGTGACCATGGGCATCGTGTCCGCGAAGGGACGGCAGATCGGGGCCGGCAACTACGACGACTTCATCCAGACCGACGCGGCCATCAACCCCGGCAACTCGGGCGGGCCGCTCTTCGACCTCCAGGGCAAGGTGGTGGGCATCAACACGGCCATCGTCGCGGGCGGCCAGGGCATCGGCTTCGCGGTGCCGATGAACCTCGTGAAGTCGCTCATCCCCCAGCTCGAGAAGGGCAAGGTCATCCGCGGCTACGTGGGCGTGATCATCCAGGACCTCACGCCGGAGCTGGCCAAGGGGCTCGACCTGAAGGTCGACCACGGCGCGCTGGTGGCGAGCGTGGCGCCCAACGGCCCCGCGGCGAAGGCGGGCGTGAAGGTGGGCGACGTGGTGGTCAGCGCGAACGGCGAGCCGCTCAAGACCGCCGCCGAGCTGTCGCGCAAGATCGCCGTGACCCCGCCCGGCCAGAAGCTCACCCTGAGCGTGGACCGCAACAACCAGGTGCACGAGCTGCCGCTCACGCTGGGCACGCAGCCACAGAGGCCCGAGGACAAGGAGCAGGCGCAAGCCACGCACGCACCCGCGCACTCGCCCTCGCGCGTGGGCGTGGCCATCCAGGATCTGCCCGCGCGCGATGCGAAGGAGCTCGGCCTGCCCGCGCAGCCGTCGGTGCTCATCGTCCGCGTGGACCCGGGCTCGCCCGCCGACGACGCCGGCCTCCGACCCGGCGACGTGCTGCTCTCCGTCAACCGCGCGCCGGTGACCAGCGCGCGCCAGGCCGCGCAGCTGCTCAAGGAGCTCAAGAGCGGCAGCCACGCGCTCCTCCGGGTGCAGCGCGAGCAGAGCGCGGAGTTCCTCACCATGGAGGTCCCGCACTGAGGCCGGGCGACGGGCAGGCGGGCGGCGTGGATTGCACCGGTGCCGAATCCGAATAGAGTGCCGCGCTCTCCGAAGGTGGCTCGCCCTGCCCATGCGCTCCCGCACCGCCGAGGATCTGGGCGGCCGGTGTCCGCGCTGCTACCTGCTGCCGTGCCTCTGCCCGGAGGTGCCCACGCTTCAGCCGCGGCTGGAGGTGGTGGTGATTCGCCACTTCCTCGAGGCGCTCAAGGGCACCAACTCCGCGCGCTGGGCCATGCTCGCGCTGCCCAACAGCCAGGTGCACGAGTACGGCCTGCTGGATGCGCCACTCAAAGTTAACGAACTGGTTACACCCGACACCTGGGTGCTCTTCCCCATGGCGGAGCCCACGCCGGCCCCCGCGGTTCCGCCCAGGCGCGTGCTGATGCTGGACGGCAGCTGGACGCAGGCGCGGCGCATGTTCCAGCGCATCCCGTCTCTGCGAGGCCTGCCCAAGCTCTCGCTGCCGCCGCCGCCCATGCGGCCCCGGCTGCGCTCCGAGCACCTCGAGAGCGGCATGTCGACGATGGAGGCCATCGCGGCGGCCTACGACTTCGCCGGCGAGCCCCAGGTCAGCACGGCGTTGATCGAGCTGTATCTGAAGGCCGTCGACCGCGCTCAGGCGATCCGCGGGCGCAGGACCGTTCCCGGACAAAGCTGACCCTCAGCGCCGCACCTGCGCGCGCTTGCGGGTCGCGCGTCGCCTGGCCAATGGCCGCGTGCGTTGCCTGACCTTGCGCGTGCCCATCCAGTGATCCATCCACGGGCGCGAGATGCCCCAGTTCGCTTCGATATCGCGACCCATGTGGTGATCCACGTGCCAGGGCAGGTTCGCCTCGGCCCACGCGGGATCCAGGTGGGCGCGGCGGTGCACGTTGAAGTAGCGGACGATGGAGTACAGCACCGTGCCCGTGAAGAACGGCGCGATGGGAAGCAGCGGCACGTGCACGGCGGCGAGCGCGGCCAACCCCAGAGCCTCCTTCGTCGGCGCGTTCCAGCCCACGCCGAGCCGCTCGTAGTCCGGATCGTACATGCGGAAGCGCCGCGCGTTCCGGTGGTGGGTGCGCGCGTGCGAGGCCTCGCCGTCGTCGGCGCTGAGGCCATGGAGGACGTAGCGGTGGATGAGCCACTCGCCTGCGCTCGCGTAGAGAAGGCCGATGGGGATGCCGATCATCGAGCGGCAAGGTAACGCACCGCGATCGGCCGATGCGGCGCGGGGCGCTCGACCTGTCGCCGATCCGGCACGCGCAGTTCCCGATCGCTGACATGCGACTCCAACCGGGGACCGATTGCTCGGTTGCTCGGGCAGACGCACCTCATGCTCGCCGGCAATTCGCTGGGCATGGAGGACGACGACAATGAAGGACTTTCACTGCAAGGACATGGGCGGCAGCAGCTGCGACTTCATCGCGCGCGGCAACAACGACGAGGACGTGATCAAGCAGGCCAAGACCCACGCCCAGAGCGCGCACAAGATGCAGCTCTCGGCCGATCAGGAGAAGAAGGCGCGCACGCTCATCCACGACGAGAGCAGCGACGCGCACAAGAAGTCGATGGCGAAGGCCTAGCTCCAATGCTGTTCACTTAGGCTTCGGCCGAGTGACCCACTTCTTGTCGTAGTTGC